>JADFXO010000219.1 GCA_015233485.1 Nitrospirota bacterium | reverse complement strand
ATTGCACTCACCAAGTGAAAAAATACGCAGAGGGGCACTATTTATAGAAAACAATATCACCAAGTCTGTCCGAAACCGGTCTATTTCGGACATGCATGTTTACAGATGTACGAAAGTAAGGTAAATGTATTTTGGACGCAAGCTTTAATTCGTACATAACTTTCGGACGGGAATAGACCTATGTCACGTGTTTTTGCCTACTGTCGTGTTTCTACTGCAGGCCAGACGACCCAGAATCAAAGCATGGAAATCAGGGCGGCCGGATTCGCCATCGAGACGCACCGACTTATCGAAGAAAACATCAGCGGATCGGTGGCTGCAAAACAGCGGCCAGGTTTCATTAAACTCATTGATCGGATGGAATCAGGAGACGTGTTGGTCGTAACCAAACTGGACCGACTTGGGCGTAATGCAATGGATGTTCGAGCAACTGTTGAGCAACTCGCCGGCTCAGGCGTACGCGTGCATTGCCTCGCACTTGGCGGTGTTGATCTAACCAGCCCAGCAGGAAAGATGACAATGCAGGTCATCGCAGCTGTGGCCGAGTTCGAGCGGGATTTATTGATTGAACGAACGCAGGCGGGAATTATTCGGGCTAAGGCGGCTGGCAAACGGATCGGAAGACGGCCATCCCTTAATGCGGAGGAACGGGCAGTTGTCGTAGAGAGACTGAATGCCAGTGTCAGTGTTGCCGAGATAGCGCGCGAATTCAAGACGACTCGGCAAACAATTATGCGGGTAAGGAAAGCATCTTCCTGACGATAACTCGGTCAAGTGATGAAAGGATTGTTAATTTTTGAGCCCTGCGGGTGGCCCCCGCTCTCTCAAAAAATCCTATGAAACATTTGTGTCGTTTGTTTAATCTCACCCAGTATAGTCATAAATAGCGTGCTATGGAAGAATAAATTCCGACAAAGAGGAACAACACGTGAGGGGAACCCAGGTGATATGACCGAAGACAGAGACAGCACATTCTTGAGCATGATCCAGAAGTCACGCCGAGGGAGATTGAAAATTTACCTCGGCTACGGAGTGGGGGTGGAAGAGACATATCATATGTCACTCGTTAAGAATAATCGTCTGCAGAGCTCCCCTGGAACTCCCCCGACACGAAAACAAATGGGGCTAAAAAGATCGACGGAGGAAGATCATGAAGTTGGTGGAAGCCATAATCAAACCGGTCAAACTGGAAGAAGTGAAGTCTGCCTTGCAGAAAATCGGCATCGATGAGATTATGGAAAGCGCGCTCATCTGCCATTGCAGTCAAAAAAAGCAAATGATGTTCTATCGTGGCGCTAACTACTCGGTGGATGATGTTCAAAAAACAAAGCTTGAGATTATCGCCGACGACGACTCGGTGGGGAAGATCGTTGAGGCTATTGGAAATATTGCCAAGACAGAACGGAAGGATGATTGTCGAATATATATTCTCCCTTTTAACGAAACTAACTGAAACTAATCTCAGCTATTGGGATGTAGTATATGAAATGGCTTGATAATGAATTTCCCAACAAATCGTTATCAAACAATAGGGGGTAAACAAAATGAACCTTGCAATCTGGTTATCGGCGATGTTTTTCCTGGGGTTTGTGGCAATGGCGCCCTGTTACCGATTTATGGAAGCATGCGAGAAAATATAGAAGAATGAGGTGACATCCATGACCTAGTGCTCACTTACACAATTAAAAGATATATTGTATTTCTTGGGCAAAGGAGGAAATCCAATGCCCAAGAAATCTCCTATTTCAAATGGCCACGGCGGAGTCGACGTTCAGTGAAATTGATGAGAAGGTGTAAAAATTCAGGTTCAGACCTCGCCTGCCTTTTTAATAGCTTCTGAGTAGGCATTATGATTAAAATATTCTCCGTTGGCTATCATGGCATCTATTAGTTTCTTGACTGACGTTATAATCCCTCTTTTCTTTGCAAGTATAAGGATATCTGTTGATTGTAATATGTCTAAATTCAGATTGCGCTGGCCTGCTCTTTTGATCGCCTTTTTGTCATCAGTAAGAATTGTCTGTACTCCCATTTCTACGGCTAAACTGATAACCTCTCTTTCTCCTGCTCCCATCTTGCCCAAATCAAGCATTTTTATAACTTCTACAATTTCAAAAGGATGTTTTTGAATAGCTTCAATTATTGGTTCATCAAGACATTCATTTTTGACTGCTATCGGGATATAAATTTTCTTAAAAAGATGTATGAGACAATTTAATTCATCGCCCTTATATAAGCGCACAAGTGCTGAAGTGTCACAAACGATATTTTCCATAGTATTTACTCAGGTAGGTTAATATTTAATCTTCTTGCTACATTCTGGAGGCTTTGCTTTGTGATTTCTTTTAACTCTACTGGTAACTCTCGCATAGTAGCGATACCTTGGCTATGTAACCATTTTTGAGCGACAATATATTTTAAGTTCAACAGCTCCGCTACTTCCCCCATACTCAACATGCCATGAACAAAGGCATGTACGATCAATCTTTCTTTTATCGCCTGCCGTGGTTCTTTCTCGATCTCGTCACCGGGCTCCTCTTCTTCCCAAGCTTTTTTGAATGCTGGGTCTTTCATTTTTTCCTGAAAACAAACCTCCGCTTCCATAAGAAGCTGGTGATTTTCCGCAGGATCGAATTGGAGATGGGTAAGCTTACCCTCAGCTACCTCTTGCATGTTCTTTTGAACGGTTTTTTCCAGTTCCGGCGGGAGTCGCCTCAGCAAAGGAACGCCTCTGTCGTCAAGCCATTTCTTGGTATCATCAAAGCCTAATCCCAAAGTCTTGGTTAATTCACCTATACTCAAAACACCATTGAGGTACCCACGAAGACTCAGCCCTTCTTTAATAGCCTGTTCTCTCTCTTCAGGATTTATACCCCGAGTCAAATACTCAATGGTAATATTCTGGATTGCGGGTTCCATAGTGCGCTCCTTGCTTACAGTCGTCATAGGTACATGGGTTATTCAAATGACATCCTTATAATATCACAAATAAAATAGAAAAGTAAAGCAAATTGCCGGTTGAGGAAAATAGGTGTTGAGCCTTTTTCCCTTTATGCGCCCCAGCCTGCCAGACATCCTCATCCTTCTCCCGCTACGCATGGATATCATCCTGAATCGCCCGAATATAAAAATACGTTGATTATTGTCAATATATTGGTTATGCTGAGAAAGATATTGGTATATTATCACTAATGATAATTGATCCATGCCCCAAACCATTTTACAAGGAGACTACAACTTGGAAGCATGGTTTAAGAACAGACCTAAATGGTTACAGGACGCTGCACGCCGACTTGTCCAGAACGAAACTCTCTTTGAGCAGGACTACATAGATTTATATACCATTTGCTTAGCGGAAGCAACCAATCAAGCTTGCAACTTTTCTGGACTTACCCCTGGCGTTCTCGGGATACACGACACGAAAAAATCGATTCGTCTTGAAACCATCACTGACGTCCAAGGGGTAAACGCACTTTGTCTGAGCAAGCCATTGGAGTTCAATTCACCACTTTGCATAGTGTATGGTCGAAACGGAGCCGGAAAATCTGGGTATGTTCGACTCCTAAAACACGCTTGCGGCAAGCGATGTCCTGGCGAACTTTTACCTGATGTCTTCAAAGCCGATTCCCAACCACAGAGCGCAAAATTTACCTTCACGGAAGATACGAAAATAAAATCATCCCAATGGACCGGTAATGCTCTGCCGGAATTGGGGGGAGTGGATGTTTACGATACAGCTTGCGGTCTTGTGTATGTCAACGAGGAAAACGAGGTCACCTTTGAGCCTTGGCTTTTGCGTTTTTTTACTCAATTAACATCCACTTGCGGAGAATTAAACAAACGTATTCAGTCTCAAATTGCTACCCTTGTATCAAAGAAACCGAACTTCCCTGTACAATTTGCAACGACACCAGCCGCGACTTGGTATGCCAACATCTCACCCAAGACTGACAATCTGGAGAGCGAAACAAGCTGGAGACCTGATCATGAAGCTAAGTTAGCCGATATAAATAAGAGACTCGCTGAAGCAGATCCTACAGGAAAAGCTGCTGAATTTCGCCGACAAAAAACAGCTATCATGAAACTTCTTACTGATTTGAAAAGCCTTTATGAAAGTTTTGCCGAGGCGAAATGTAACAGTTATTTACAGATGAAAGCTGAAGCAAAGGCTAAACGCACGGCAGCAAACGAGGACGCTAAGAAAGCATTTGACAAAGCACCACTTACTGGAATCGATTCTCCCTCATGGCCGCTATTGTGGGAGGCTGCTCGTAAATATTCCCAAGAGCAAGCTTACAAAACAGTGTCATTCCCAAATGTTGCGGAAAATGCACGTTGCGTCCTTTGCCAGAGGAAACTTGATCAAGAGAGTAAAGACCGCTTTATGTCTTTTGAAAAATTCATTAAGGGCGAACTCCAATGCCTTGCAAAGGAAGCTGAAGATGGCCTTCAGAGGATCACTAACTTATTCCCGAATATCCAAACCTTCGATGGACTCTCAACGATAATGGCCGCCGCTGGCATTACCGATGAAAGCATTAAGGTACTTATCACGAACTTTGCCGCAGCACTTGAAGAACGCAAGCAAAAATGTCTGTCAGCAGGTATACCAGAAGAAATAAACACCCCTCTTCCGCCTTGTGATGTTTGTGACCGATTGGAAACATTATGTATCGAGCTTGAAAAGCAAGCCGCCGACTGTGACGAAGACGCAAAGGGCCAAAATCGGCCTCAACTTGAACAGAAGGTCAAAGAGCTATCTGCCCGAAAATGGCTCAACCAACAACGGCAAGCAATTGAGGATGAGATTGCTCGCCTTGCCGCCATTGAAAAACTACGGATGGCGAATACCTTAACGAACACAACGGCACTTTCCCGGCGTAAAACTGAACTCTCAGAGGAGTTGATAACAAACGCCTACGCTGAACGTTTCAATACTGAACTCAAAAACCTCAAAGTTGAACGAATTTTCGTAGAATTAAAAAGAACAAAGACGGCGGTAGGGCGTGTCTATCACGGTATATGCCTGAAAAATGTGAAAAAAAATGCGAAGATAGCGGATATCCTCAGCGAAGGTGAATTTCGGATCATCTCACTTGCAGCGTTCCTTGCAGACGCCGAAGGTCGGGGTGCATATACACCCTTCATTTTTGATGACCCAATTTCTTCTCTCGATCAAGTCTATGAAGAAGCTACGGCACAACGACTGGTCAAGCTAAGTGAGTCGCGCCAAGTCATAGTTTTTACACATCGTCTTTCTTTGTTTGGTTTGTTGGAAAAATACGCTGAAAAACAAAAGGTAACGCCAAAAATTATCTGCCTGAGCCAATACGCTATAGGGGAAATCACGGACTTACCCATTAACTTTAAAAAAAAGACGGAGAAATTCGTACATACTTTGTTGAATGAACGACTTGCGGCAGCCAAAAAAGCATTTACCCAAGGCGATACAGCCTATGAAAACGAAGCAAAAGGGCTTTGCCACGACATCCGCGTTTTGATTGAACGAATGGTGGAAAAGGATTTGCTGAACGAAGTGGTTCAACGATTCAGCCCAGAGGTAAACACGAAGGGCAAAATTCATGCTCTGGCGAAGATATCGGAGGAAGATTGCAATTTTATCGACGAGTACATGACAAAATACTCGCGTTATGAGCATTCGCAACCAGATGAAGCTCCGATTCTTTTGCCACAACCAGATGAGATTGAAACAGATTTGAACGCAATCAAGGACTTTATTAAAAAGATAACTGATACTCGATATTCAAGTTTTCAGTCCATCGGACAGTTTGTCTGGGTCACCACAGGCCCTACGCTGCAGTTCTGTACTTTAAGGACGGTGTTTGTTCGAGTCTTCCCAATTCTCTGCCAATCATATGTTTTTTGGAAGACTCCAGGTGGAAGAAGGTTTTCAGTTTTTTGTTAAGCTGGTCCAGTCGTTCTTTCGGGTTCTCTGATGATAAGAGTTCAAGAATATCCAATAGTAGGGAATCCATCTTTACTCTGGCTTGCAGGCTTCCAACAGTGCATGCTGGAAGTTTGTTCTCGATTCGGGCCAGTTGTTCGGGGTGAAGGAGGAGACAATGATCGGTCAGCAAGCTCAGGATTAGGCTTCGGCTTGATCCCTCATCGCCTTGCTGTTTGGTCAGTTTTCCCCATCCTTCATACGATTTCCAGTCCTCATGGAAAACCTCTACAAGCCACCTCAGGCTGTAAGCCTGGACGATATCCACCGTCCGCCAACTCAGGTCCGAGGCGGCCAGATATCGGTATTTTTCTTCACCTTCATATTTCAGAGCGATCACGAAGCGCTTCTTGACATGAGAACAAACACGGAGCCGGGCGCTTCTAATGACGGCTTCGATTTCAGCGCCTCCTCGGATTCTGATTTTTTGTGGTACTCCGGGATACTTCGAGGAGTATTCTTCCAGTCTCATTGTCTTATTTTTTAAGACGATATTCTGGTTGCTTCGCAACTGGCTGATGACCTGAACGCCTCCATAGGTATTCGATGATTCATCAACAAAGTGCTTCGTCCCATATAAACAGTCAGCCACGATGCATCGCA
>JADFXO010000218.1 GCA_015233485.1 Nitrospirota bacterium | reverse complement strand
CGTCTCTATTATGGTTTTTGACATATACAGACCAATGCCTGTGCCTTCTTTCCCCTTTGTTGTATAGTATGGTTCAAAAATTTTCTCTATCATCTGTTCCGGAATGCCGCCGCCATTGTCTTTTATTGATGTTATTATTTTATCCCTTTCCGTGTTGTTGCCGATAGTTATTTCTATCAGCCCATGTGTTTTAGTATCGGCGTCTTTTTTTGCAGCAATAGCATATCTTGAGTTATTCAGGATGTTGAGGACCACCTGTTTAAACTCGTTGGGATATCCCTGCGTGGATAATATTGCACCTTTTTCGGTTTTCATAGAAATAGATATATCGCATTGCTTAAATAATAGTTCGAACATTGATAGCAGCTCTTCTATAATGGTTTTAACATCGAACTGTAATTTCTTCTTTGATGGCTTGAAGAAATTTCTAAAATCTTCTATTGTTGTTGACATAAAGTTTATCTGACTCATCGTTGAGGCAACCGCCATTTCCATCTCTTTCTTGTCAAGTTCACCAAAACCATAAATATCTCTTAAATCCTGCACGATTAACCCTATAACATTCAGAGGCTGCCTCCATTGGTGGGCAATCAATCCGATCATCTCACCCATTGCCGCCATCTTGGATTGCTGGACGAGCAGCTGCTCCTGTTGAAGCCTTTTCCTGATTTCTTCAGATACCCTCTGTTCAAGATTGGCGTTTATGGCTTGTAATTCCTCTGTCAACCGTTTCTTGTCTGTTACATCTTCAACTATGATGAGATAAAGTGACAGTTGATATGCCCCCATCCGCAAGGGGATACATTTAAAGTTTGCCCATAGTATTGTTGAATCTTTACGAATACATCGTTTTTCCATACTTAAAACCGAAATATCACCGCTGGATAAACGTTTTAAACCAAGCAGGAACTGCTCAATATCGTCGGAATGTGTGACGTCATAACATGTGAGTGTTAATATCTCATCATAAGAATATCCAAGTATATTGCAGAACGTCTGATTGATCTTAACAAATCTGCCGGTGGCCGGCTCCATAACGGCAATTCCAATCGGTGCCTGATCAAAGATAATCTTGATTTCTTTTTCCAGATATTCGTTTGCCTTACTTAATTGCTCCGATTGTTTCCTGATTAACTGTTTTTGCTTGTCAAGCGCCAGAAATGCGTTTACCTTATTTTTTAAAATCCCATCGTTTATTGGTTTTACCAAATAATCAACGGCGCCGATTTCGTATCCCTTAAAAATAAATTTCTCATCTGTGCTTACGGCGCTTATGAAAATTATCGGAATTGACTTGGTCTTGTTATTACTCCTGATTAGGGCTGCCGTCTCAAAACCGTCCATCTCAGGCATCTGTACGTCCAATATCACCAACGCGAACTCATCGCGCAGGAGACGCCACAGCGCGTCCTTGCCGCTTAAAGCCTTGATGACACTTACGTCCGGCAGTTGATTAAGTATGGTTTCCAATACCAGAAGGTTTTCTTGCCTGTCGTCAACTATTAGGATATTTTGCACTTATACCCCCCCAGCAAGCCATTGATTTTACCGGCTATCTCATCAATGTCTAAAATGTAATCGACTTGGGTTTCCGCTATTGCCGCCGAGGGCATGTCAGGATATTGCGCGCTTTGGGGATTTTCCACAATTGCCGTACCTCCCCGTTCCTTTATCCTCTTTAATCCCATAGCTCCATCCCTGTTTGCCCCCGTTAATATTATTCCGATAACACGCTCCCGAAACGCGTCTGAGGCACTTTCAAAAAGCACATCTATTGATGGACGTGAGAAGTTGACATACTCATCGACCGATAGTGAGAATGTCTTGTCGTCCTCTATTAAGAGATGATAATCCGGCGGCGCTATGTACACACACCCTTTTTTTATTTTTTCTTTGTCCTGAGCATATTTGACGGTTAATTGAATTGCCCTGTGCAGGATATTAATCAACTCTTCCTTTGTATTGCGATGCAGGTGCAACACCGCCGCGATGGGCAATGAAAAGTCACCCGGCAGCCGTGTAAGCAGTGTCTTGAGCGCATCCAGGCCACCGGCAGATGCCCCTATCACAACCGCCTCATACCGGCTCATGTTACGCCTTTACCGGAGACGCCGCTAATCAGACAGTCCAGCTCTTCTATTTTTGATCTCATATCGCGTATCAACTCCCCGCCCTTTATCACAAATTCAGGCGTAACCACAGGGTTGTTATCGATGTCCTGTGAATATGAGCAAGGTCTCATGTTTTTTTTGTATATCTTTTCATCTTTCAGAACCTCGTCATAATTGTCTGAACATCTTGAGAGCCTGATCGTTTCTTTTGAGCCAAGGCAGAGATAACCGCCAGCTTCCAGCGATTCGGTAAACAATTCAAATACCTTGTTCTGCAACTCTCTGTTAAAATATATTAACACATTTCTGCATAAAATAATATTCATCTCCCCGAAAATACCGTCGGCTGCCAGGTTATGGATTGAAAATAAGATGTTCTTCCTTAGCGACGGGTCAATTACAGCCAAATCGGCCTTTGCCGTGAAATAATTGCTGAATGATTGTATCCCTCCGGCTTCTATATAGTTGGCGGCATATTTTTTTACTGATTTTATACTAAAGACGCCTTCTTTGGCGGAACTCAGAGATTTATCGCTGTAATCAGTTGCGTAAATCATGGTCTTATCGTAAAGGTTCTCTTCTTTTACCATTATAGCGATAGAATATACCTCCTCGCCGGTTGAGCAGCCCGCCACCCATACCTTTATAAACGGCAGGCGCTTTAACGCGGGGAAAACATTCTTTCTCAGTGCCTGAAAAAAAGTGGGATCCCTGAACATCTCCGTCGTGCTTATTGAAAAATCACCGAGCAGCTCTATAAAAAATTCCCTGTCATAGATTACCCTTTCAATTACATCCGTTATCTTTTTGATTCCGGCAATTGACATTCTATGCCTTATCCTTCTTTTTATCGAGGCCTTTGCGTAACTTCTGAAATCATATCCATATTTTGCATTCATTGCCTCAAGAAGGAGTTCTATCTCCAGGTTCTCATTGTCTTCGTTATCGTAGTAATCCACGTGGTTATCTCCTGATTTTACTGATATAACCAAATCCGTAGAAGGGACAGCAGCCTGTCTTTGTCTATTGGTTTGGACAGGTAATCGTTTGCCCCTGCCTCCACGCACTTTATCCTGTCTTCTTTCATTGCCTTGGCAGTCAGCGCTATTATAGGTATATCCCTGTAACGACTGATCTTTCTTGCCTCTTTTATCGCCTCGTATCCATCCATCTCCGGCATCATTATATCCATCAGCACAATGTCTATTGTGTCGTTTTGCTTTAATATTGTGATACACTCAACACCGTTTCCCGCCACGAGCACATTCATTCCTTTGCCCTCCAGCACGCTCGTTAAGGCAAACACATTCCTTGAATCATCGTCGGTTATCAGTACGTTCTTGCCCTTAAATATATGCTCTTTATCGTATACCCGTCGAAGCATATTTCGCTTTTCCTCCGGTAATTGCGCCTCGATAATATGTGAAAACAGCACTATTTCAGTAAGCAGCCTTTCCAATGATTTTACCGTTTTAATCACTATCCTCTGGGCATACATGCTTAGCCTTATCTCATCCCCAAAACCTAATAGCGCACTGTTATATATTATTACCGGTATGCTGTTTAATTGTTCCGTGTTTTTTATTTTATCAAGAAAAGCAAAACATACCGGTTCGCTTCCTGAAACATTCATTACGACGCAGTCGTACAGGCTTGACTCTATGTCCGTTTGCGCCTTCTTTGCCGATACATAATTGACTTCCAGTATCGTGTTTTTTAATAGTTCCTTAAGCGTCGCCTCCTGTTGAGCATTCAGGTTAACTGCCATGATTCGCCTCTTTTCCACGGAAAATATACTTTCTATCCTGTCAAAGGCCGCTTCGATTTTTTCCATATTAACCGGTTTCGTTAAATACCCGACGCTGCCCGATTTCAGGGCGTCTATGTCTTTCTCCGATGCCGACATTATCTGAACTGGAATGTTGCGCGTCTCTGAGGATTCCTTCAACCGTTCAATTACCGCCCAACCGTCAATATCAGGCAGGCCCATGTCTAATATTATCGCCTTAGGTTTATATTCACGCGCGCAGTCTATGCCGTCCTTGCCGTTGTGGACAACTATACCCTTATAACCTCTCTCCCTGCTTATATCCATTAATATCTTTGCAAACGCCGTATCGTCTTCTATTATCAAAATAGATTTCTCACCCGGCGCCACACACTCTCTGTCGTCCTCTATATCTTTACCGTTTGCCCGGGGTTCTCTTCTTTTTGCAATTATTGGGGTCAGCGTTTTCTTAGGGGTATCTTCCATAGAGGCAACATCTTTTAAATCCGGTATGAGCATAGTAAAGGTGCTACCGAAGCCGAAATCACTTCTGACCAGTATCTCGCCTTTCAGTAGTTTTACCAGTTCTCTGGATATTGTCAGGCCAAGGCCCGTGCCTCCGTATTTTCTGCTCGTTGAGCCGTCGGCTTGTTTAAATGCCTCGAAAATAACTTCCAGTTTGTCCTGCGGGATTCCTATACCTGTGTCGGAGACGCAGAGCGATAATCCGCCGTCGTGGGGCGCATTGCCTATTGTTACCACTATAGAGCCTTTTTCTGTAAATTTGACGGCGTTTGACAGCAGGTTCCGGATTATTTGTTCCATCTTTTGTATATCTGTATGAATTTGCTTAGGCGCGTTTTCTAATACCGCCACCTGCAGGGTCAGTTTCTTTTCCTCAGTAAAAGGCAAAAAGTTGTTTTCTATAAATGATTTTATGCCGCTCGTCTCTATAGTCTCGACATGTAATTCAACCTTACCGGCCTCAATCTTTGAAAGGTCTAAAATATCGTTTATAAGACTCAGCAGGTCATTGCCGGATGAGTAAACCGTACCTGCACACTCTATTTGTTTTGGGGTAAGGTTGCCGTCCTTGTTTTCCGATAGAAATTTAGAGAGCAGGAGTATGCTGTTAAGCGGAGTCCTCAACTCGTGTGACATGTTAGCCATAAATTCAGACTTATACTTGCTCGTTATTTCAAGTTCCCTGGTCTTTTGAAGGTTATACTCCTGATTTCTCTCAAGCTCTATGTTTGTTTTCTTTATCTCGTCCCGTTGTTTTTCCATCATTTTTGCGTGTTCCTCAAGCTCCTCATTCGCCTGCCGGAGTTCCTCCCGTTGTTGCTGAAGCTGGCTTTCAGACTCTTTTAGCGTCTTCGTCTGACTTGCCAGCATTTCGTTATTTGCCCGCAACTCCTCCTGCTGTGTCTGAAGTTCCTCGGCCTGGATTTGGGTTTCCTCCAAGAGCCCGCGCATTGTGTCACGTGACTGTGCAACGCTGAAGGCTATGGCAATTCCATCGGAAACAGTATTCATAAATTCAATCTGATGGTCTTTAAACGCGGTAAACGCCCCAAGCTCGATCACGCCTTTTACCTCGCCGTTATATACAAACGGCGTAACTAATATGTTTAATGGCGCTGCATCACCTAGCCCTGAGGTTATCTTTATATAATCCGCCGGTACCTCTGTCAGCAAAATACTCTGCTTTTCAAGCGCCGCCTGCCCTATCAATCCATCGCCAAAGGCAAACTCGTTGGAAAGATTCTTGCGTTTGCTGTATGCGTACGTGCCTGTCAGGCTTAGGGTGTTTTGCCCATGAACGAGGTAAATCGCCCCTATACGCGCCCCCATATATTCTGATATTGACGTTATCAGGTTCTGAGAGAGGGTAATAACATCCTGCTCTCCACGCATAATTGAGTTTATTTGGGAGTAACCGGATTTCTTCCAATCCTCTATATTTCTCACCAATAAATTATTACGCAACGACTCTACCATCTGATGAAACGATTTAGACAACATGCCGATTTCATCCCTTGCCGAGACGTCTATGGTTACATTGAGATTACCAGAACTTATTTCTTTTGTTACGTCTAGTAACTTCGAAACCGGAACGGTTATGATTCGCACAAAGATAAACGACAACACAGCGCATAAAATAATTGCTATTCCTAAGAGAGAATATAGGATATGCTTAGACTCCTCGTTTGATTTCTGTGTGGTTTCATAGAACGAGTCCGCCTTGTTAGAGGCAAAGGTGTTCGCTTCTCCTATTAACTTTTCATTTTCTTCGGCATAATCATACATTTTACTGTCTAACAAATTAATAGCCTCAGCCTTTTTACCCTGTAACAGCAGATCAAAATAATCATCGTCAAGTGAAGTATATCTACTAATATTGCTACTAATTTGTTGTATTAAGCTCTTATCGCCCAAAAACAGATTTTCTACGACTGCCAAATCTCTCATTATCTTAGGTTTAAGAGACGCTACCTGTGTTTTAATTTCTACAATTTCATTGTTATTAGCCGCAAAATATACCTTTCTCAGTAAAAATCTGATTTTGAAACTATTCTCACTGATAGAATGTAATTTGTGTCTTACCGTAATGGGATGTTCATACATGTGCTTTGTTTGATCAGCCGAATAGTTTAGTTTGCTTATTGAATATAAGGATAGCAGAAGAAAAACAAG
>JADFXO010000217.1 GCA_015233485.1 Nitrospirota bacterium | reverse complement strand
CGTAAATTTGTGTCGCATTTAAACGGAGGCTTCAAAAATGAAAGAATATGAAAGCTTAGATGAGAAAATAGAGGGTGTTTACGTAAGCAAAAAGACCTTTGCCATGTTGGTGGGCTTATCACTTCGCACAATTCAGCGTTACATTGCCGATAAAAGAAGCGCTTTTGGCATAAACGAACGCGGGGAGGTAAACCTACAAAAGAGCCTGGAAGAGGTAACAGCAAGGTTAAACCGGATAACGAAAGAAGACAAGAAGATAAACAGGCAATATAAGAAAGCTCAGTTGGAACATCTTAGAATGCAAAATAAGGTGTTGGAATGGAAGCTTAGCACGAAAACCAAACAATATGTCAAAGCCGATGACGTACAGAAGCAGTACAATATTACCCTAGCGGCTATCAAGCAATCATTCCGGGCCATAGGCCGGCGGGTAGCGCCATTAACTCCGGGTATGAATATTGTTGAGATAATAAGGGAAATAGATTTTGAAGTTTTAAAAAGCCTTGACGATGCCGCAGAGCTAATCAGCAAGGAGACTAAGGCTTTAGCTTATGACCGTAGTCTTTCCGTGGATCGCTTCAGGCGTCCCGAATGGTGGTAACGTACCGGACAACAGAACGTTTTTCCAATGAATGGGTAAAATTAAACATTTAGGGGAAAAGCGACATAGGATCTGGTTCATAATTCATATATTTTACAACTGACCAAACCCTTACGTCATAGATTGAACGGAGTTTGTAGGCCATTGTGAGCATTTGCTCTTCTTCTGTCTTTACCCTGGTGTACGCCAAGCTCGTTTCTGGTAAAATTGCATATTTCGGGGAAATCCGACACGGGAGAGGCTGGCATAACACTAAACATATGCATATAGAGGCTTTAAAGCAGTATCAGCAGCCAATTTGCTATTTAACTTCGCTTTAATGGAAATTTATGCTTTTTCATCCATTTATAAAGGTTATTAAGGGAAGTTCTATATCTTTTAGCGATAAATGATTTAGTGCTTCCATTGTTTAATAAAGCCTCAATTTCAGGTTTAAACTCATCGAGTCTCGACTTTCCACTTCCTTTAGGGCGTCCTATCAGCATTCCTTTCTCTTTTGCAGCAATAAGCCCTTGTTTAGTCCTTTCTGAGATTAAGTCTCTTTCAATTTCGGCAAACAAGGCAAACATTGTAATCATAGTCTTTGTTTGAATATCTTGTTTACCGTTTATTCTGATAGATTCCTTAACTGCAAGGAACTTGACGTTTGTCTTAATCAGTGCATCAATAATTTGGATTATTTGCCCAACACTCCGTCCTAACCGTGACAATTCGGTAACTATCAGAAAATCTCCTTCTTGTAAGTACTCCAGGAGTTTATCAATCTTTCTCTCTTTGGTTGATTTACGAGAAGATACCTCAACTTCAAAAAATTCGTCAATCTTGAGGTTATGTTTGTGTGCATACTCGTGGAGCTCCAATTTTTGATTATTAAGGTCTTGCTGGCCAGTGGAGATTCTAAGGTACGCAACGGTTTTATTCTTACGCTGTGGTTGAGCTCCACTATCGTTTCTGCTTTGATTATCTTCCATCACAGTCGTTGTTCCTGAAAAGCCAATATAGTATTTATAGTTTATATAATTTTATACTATAAGTCAAGCCATTGCGGTTGATAGAAGTACAATATCTAAAGGAGCGATTTGAAGATAGATATTTTTTATGAGTAGTCATATTAAAATTATCAGCCAGAAGGAAGTCCAGGCTTTCGATAATCCTCCTGAGTTCAATGGAGAGGAAAGAAAGAAGTTTTTTTTCGTGCCGTTTTGGGTGAGAACGGCTTTGACGGGATTCAGAACTCCAATTAACAAGGTAGGATTCGTTCTTCAATGTGGGTATTTCAGTGCGGTGAACAAATTTTTTGTTGCCAGCAGATTCCATAGGAAAGATGTTGAATTTACAATAGGAAGATTAGATCTATCCATGGAAGAAGTGAATCTGTCCGATTACAATAAGAGAACACGTGAGAGACATCAGGAAATTATTCTAAAAAATTTAGGCTGGCGCAAGTTCGATGAGGATACAAAGATGCTATTGATACAGGAAGCGTTAACGCTTTGCTCCAAGCAAACCAAGCCACGTCTCATGTTCCTGTCTCTGGTTGATTTCCTCCGACGCAAAAAGATCGAACTTCCCACATACTACGCTATTTCTGAAATTATCACACAGGCTCTTAACAATTTTGAAGAAACCCTGATTGTTTTGTTAGACCGAAACCTTTCTGTAGAAGACCGGCGAATGCTTGATGAACTACTGAGAGAGGAAGACGAGTACCTTGATGGTGAGAAAAAGGTCTTGAAGATTAAGAGATACCGGTTGACATTACTCAAGAAAAGCAATCAATCTACAAAACCATCAAAAATCAAGGAAAACGTCCGTGACCTCAAGTCCCTCCATACGCTCTTCCGAGAACTTACACCCATCATTGAGCGGTTGGGCTTGTCTTCCGAACTTATCCAGTACTATGCCCAAATCGTAATCAAATCTCAGATTTTCCAGATACACCGAAGGGAAGAAAATCGGCATCTTCTCCTTATAGCCTTTGTCGTTCACCAGCTCTATCAACTCAACGATATCCTTATTGAAATACTCATGCAATCTGTTCAAACAACAATCAATAGCAGTACACGCGAGAACAAGGAAAGATTTTACGAGGAACGGCAATCCAAACACCGGATGATAGGTGAGATTTCACAAAAGTTGACGAAACACCTCGGTATCCTGGAACGGATTGAGAAAACGGTGCAGGATGAGCAACTGACGGACGGAGAGAAGGTTAAAGCAGTCAAGCAATTTCTTACTGAAGATCAACGGATAGAATACGTCTCACTGCAAGGGGAATTGGAAATCCTCAGTAAGGAATCTAGTCGTATAACGAAGAACGACGACTATTACGACATGCTGGAGACCAAATCGATCAAGCTCCAGAACCGGGCAGCAGACATTATCAAGAATATCGAATTTGATGAAGGCACCTCCAACCAACAACTCATTGATGCCATCAGGTTTTACAAAAATAAAGACGGTATCGTGATCAATCCACCTTTAGATTTTCTTGAAAAAGATGAGCAATCCAGAGTCTCTGACAAACAGGGGAAAATTCGTATGTCGCTTTACAAAGTCATGCTCTTCGAGCACGTGGCTTCCGGCATCAAATCTGGAGCATTGAATCTCAGGTATTCGTACAAATACAGGGCGTTCGAGGACTATCTGATTCCGCATGAAACATGGGCTAAAGAGAATAACGAATTATTGGATAAGGCAGGCTTGCTGGCATTCAAAACGTTTGACAATCTTAAGGATGAATTAAGGAAAGCCATCAGAGTGCAATTCCAAACAACGAATGAAAATATCATGAACATGCATAATCCACATGTTACCATTGGCACAGATGATCGAATGAAGGTGCATACCCCACCAGAGGACGAGGAAATTTCAGACACCCAATTTGAGCTGTTCCCGAAGGATCGGTTCATCTCCTTGTTTGAAGTGCTCTCAACAGTGAACAAACTCTCTCGATTCACGGACACTATGGAACATTGGCAGATTAAGTACAACCGAGAGAAACCACCGGAACGGGCATTTCTTGCGGGAATTATCGCTCATGGATGCAACCTTGGAGTGAGCAAGATTGCCCAGATATCACGCAACATCAATACGAATGAACTGGAACATACCGTCAATTGGTACTTCACCAATGAAAACATCATTCAGGCCAATAACAGGATACTGGAAATAACCGAAAGGCTCCAGCTTCCGAGCATTTTCAAGCGGGCTCAAAACGCCACGCATACCAGCAGTGACGGACAGAAGTTCGCTATTCGTGTAGAATCTCTAAATGCCAACTATTCATACAAGTATTTCGGAAAGGGGAAGGGTGTGAGCGTCTACAGCTTTATCGACGAAAGCCACCGGCTGTTTTACTCGACGGTAATTAACTCATCTGAACGGGAGGCCGCCTACGTCGTTGACGGGCTCCTTCATAACGATGTGGTGCAGAGCGACGTTCATTCCACAGATACCCACGGATACAGCGAAAGCATTTTTGCCGTGACACATTTGCTTGGAATTTCTTTTGCTCCACGCATTAAGAATTTTCGAGAGCAGAATCTATACGATTTTGATAGCGTATCTAATATGAAGAAACTCGGATATCCCATCCTACCGACTGGAACAATAAAAAAAGAAATCATCGATGAGCACTGGGACGACATTCTGCGACTGGTTGCTACGATACGGCTGAAGGAATCTTCCGCATCACAGCTTTTCCGAAGGCTCAGTTCCTATTCCAAACAGCATCCATTGTATCGCTCATTGAAGGAGTTTGGGCGAATCATTAAAACGCTCTTCCTCCTGAAGTACATTGATGATGTAGATCTTCGGCAATCGATTGAAAAACAGCTCAATAAACTGGAAAGCTCGAACAAGTTTGGGAAGGCCGTCTTTTACGGGAACAATCAGGAATTTCAGCAGGCGACCAAGGACGAACAACTGATTGTAGATGGATGTAAGCGGTTGATTGAGAATGCCATCATCTGCTGGAATTACCTATACCTCTCCAAAATGCTGGTGGATGCCCAAACTGACAACGAAAGGGTGAATCTATTGGATGTCATCAAAAACGGGTCGGTGATAGCCTGGCAACATATCAACTTGCAAGGTGAGTATGATTTTTCCGATGAGATTTTGAAAGATTCAATTCAATTTCACCTCCCAGATTTATTGGCGTTTCAGATAGCTACATCGGGAGGTGGAAAATAGCCATAAACCCTGATGAATCAAGGGAGTATACTAAATCCTATGTCGCTTTTCCCCTAAATGTTTAATTTTACCCAATGAATGTCCGGGGTGAGCGATTATAGGACATGTTAAAACAAGGAAACACGCCATTTTTTAGGTTAATGTATTCTAAAATAAGCCTATTTCGCGGAAAACGGACACGTTTTTTCAGGATTTTATAAACTGCGCTTTTCCGCGCCTATGGGTACGCGCATGGTAAAAAAGTCGTCACAGTACCTTGACGCTTTCCATAGGCTATGGCACGGATACCCTGCCCTATGGCCGGAGCCTCTACGGGTGCCGGGCGGCCATGACGGGTACACTCTATCCCTTTGGTGTCTTCATATCGCAAGAGCGCTATTTGACGAACCTGGAAAACAGTTTTTTGGCTATGCCTTGAAGTACAGGGGTACGTTCGACCGCTTCGAGCTTTTGTTTCAATTCGTTTATCTCGCTATCTTTTGTAAGCCTATATTCGAGTAACAGGCGGTTACGTTCCCGAAGCTCTCCTAACTCGGTAAGGAGCTTTTCATACTCGACACGAGTTAGGGACACGGTGTCTTTGGTGTCTGTCCCTTGTCCCTTACTTTGTCCTTTCTCTGTTTTTCGTGTCTGTTTGAATGTCCGTACTTCATTGGATAACAGATATGTCCGTCTACCTTCCTTGACGGTAGATAAACGGCCGGTTTTCAGGTATCTAAGGATAGTCTTTTCGGACACTTCCAAAGCTTTAGCGGCTACCTTTATTGAGACAAGCTCTTTGTCCATTGTCCTAAGTATTGTCCATATGTGACACGGACTTGTCTATATTGTCTGTCTGTATAGGTGCCGTGATGTATTGACGTAGGGCACGTTCGATAAGCTCTGAAAGCGACACTCTCATATCTATGGCTCTATGCCGGTATTGCCGGGCAAGCTCTGAATCAACCCGGACACTGAATATTTCACGTTCTACGTTATCCCTTTTTGGTCGTGCCATGTTCACCTACCCATTATAATTTTGTTTACACTGCATAACCACGTTATGTATTTATTATTATAAAGTATAATTAAAATAAAGTAAACATTTCTATTGACATAATTCTAATAATGTTATAAAATAATAATGTAGACTTTATATATAAAAATATAGGGGGTTAAGCATGAAAGCAATCGGATATATCAGAGTGAGCACGGAAGGACAAGCGCTTGAAGGTGTATCGCTTGATAACCAGCGTGAACGGATTACCGCTTATTGTGCCTATAAAGGCTTTGAGCTTATCGACGTGATAGCCGATGAAGGAATATCCGGCGGTAAGAACAAGGCAAGGCCGGGCTTTATAACCCTACTGGATGCCATTGAGACCGGGGACGTGGACATAGTTGTTTTGTACTCGCTCGAAAGATTGTCCAGGGATATGCTTACTCTGCTATCTCTGGAGCGTCTTCTTAATGAGCATGACGTACAGCTTCACACTATCGAGGGCGCGGTTGACACATCGAACCCTGATGGCTTTATGAGCTTTGCTATGAAGGCATTTTTAGGTGAAATGGAAAGAAGGCAAATAAAACACAGAACCGCTAAGGCCATGCAACACAAAAAGCGGCACGGGGAAGTTGTAGGCAGTATTCCTTATGGCAATATAAGGGCAGGTAAAGAGCTGGCCGTATCGAGTGAAGAGCTGGCCGTAAAGGGCATGGTAAATGCCTTATATGGCAAAGGACACAATCTATCGGCTATATGCCGGACACTGAAAGCCCAGGGCATTAAGACCAGAGCCGGAAGGGACTTTGA
>JADFXO010000216.1 GCA_015233485.1 Nitrospirota bacterium | reverse complement strand
CTTATCATAATGCGAGTGATAGGGCAAATTGTGCGAGTTTCAATCCACGCCCCCGCGGGGGGGGCGACATTTATGTCCCCACCTAGGCCATAGGCGCTGTCGGTTTCAATCCACGCCCCCGCGGGGGGGGCGACGGAAATGATGGTCACAGATATTTGTCGTTGGGAGTTTCAATCCACGCCCCCGCGGGGGGGGCGACTAGCCAGACGTGTAGGAGTATGCAATCTTAGACATGTTTCAATCCACGCCCCCGCGCGGGGGGCGACTTTAACTCTACAACTTCTTGAAAATTAACCACTTATTCGAGACTTTCCGCGAATCTGTCAATAAGCGGTTATAAAAAAACATGTTATCAAAGAGCATTGTAATTTTTCCGTTGTTTTTCAATATGTTCCATCACTTGCGAACCCATCTGTAAAATTATGTGAGCTTCAGGTTCGCGGAATATTTCATACAAGCAGCGGTCCCTCCTGATCGAACGGCTCTTTCGCTCCGACATGCTCCACTCGGTTTTTCCAGTTGGCACCAAGATAGTAAAACCTCAGACTGTCTTTCTCAGGATCAATTTCTGAAATCAACCTCGCCTTTAAAACTGTCCACTGTGCCGGATCGACAATACATTCAAATACCGAGTACTGCACTCTCTGCCCGAAATCCTGACAGGTATGCGCTACCCTACGCAGGCGTCGTTGGCCTTTCTTGCCATCAGTGGCAACGTCATAACTTATCAGCACAAGCATGGTTAATCCTCACTTCCAGATAAATGGCGGATAACCGTCGAGATCTCCGCGGAGGAATCTGGCCAGCAAAAGAGCCTGCACGTGTGGCAGAAGACCTATCATAACCTTTTCGTTAATGAACGGATGCATTATCTCCTCCTTTTTGCGATTTTGGTAGGCAATAAGAACCGTTTTTCTCGTGTCGTCATCCATCCACACAGCACCGGATTCTTTCTTCTTAAATCCCTTTCCCTTAACCTGAGAAAGATTAATCAATGATAATGCAAGACGGTCGGCCAGAAACGGCCGGAACTCCTCCATCAAGTCAAGGGCAAGTCCGTAACGCCCCGGACGATCTCTATGAAGAAAACCGACGGCCGGATCAAGCCCAACGCCTTCGATTGCCGAACGTACATCGTGCATAAGAATGGTATAGAGAAACGATATGAGACAGTTCACATTATCGAGCGGAGGCCTACGGTTTCGCTCATTAAACGTGAAATCGTCCTTTTGAGCCGTTATCAAATGCTCGAATACTGCAAAGTATTTATTGGCGGCTTCGCCTTCGATACCGCGCACAACGTCAAGCTGGGAGTCTTTTTTTAGCCGTCCTATCGAATGGGCAAGACTTTCCGATGCATTGGATACGACCTCTGCTTCAATCTTTTCGGAATGATCCCTTAGGGAACGCTGAAGTACCGTGCGACAGTTTGCAACCTTTCCGGTAACAACTGCTCTAGCTATCGAGGCTGATTTCTGAAGGTCATCTGCACGACGGTACTGCTCGCGCCTGAGAAGTACATTGCCAGATACCGGCCCCTGAACCCTTGCAAGGAATCTTCCGTATTCAGTGAGAAAACTGATGGTTACGCCGCATTCCGCACAAAAGCCCATGAGGAATGGACTGCACGACACCTGCCCGAAGCACACGATACCATCCAGTGTGTGAACCGGAACTTGTTTAACTGTTTCGTTCTCAATCTTGATTGCAACCGTCTCACCGTCTTTTGAGAGATAAGACCCCTGAGTCGTTATATATAAGGTATTTAAGTGTTTCTTCATTTTTCACCACGGATATTTGGTGCTATCTTCTTCGCTATCTTTTCTTGCCCATTCAAGTTACATCACCATCTTGATATTTTCCCATGCGTTTGTATATAGATGAACGATGACCAACGTTATGAATCATAATATTATCGTCCTCAAAGGCATATAAAACACGCCAATCACCTACATATAGCTTATAAAGCCCTTTAAACTCACCAACAGAGGCGAAGGAATAACAAACTCAAACTGTAAACTATTAACCTTTTCGAGAATACGCATTCTAACCGGCTTGTCAAGTTTCTTCAATGCACAAAAAGCATTTTTAGACCAGATTATCTTTCTTGAGTTCATTCATAAAATCCTCATGGGACATTCTTCCTGCTTTATCTTCGAGACTTTCCTTCAAACTTTTTACGCACTCATCACTGAGTTCAAGACCTTCATCTGGATCAAATTGCCTATACTTTCTATCCAAGATAGATTCGATAAGCTCAGTAAACTCTTCGATACTCAAATCCGCAACTTTCATAATAACCTCCATGCTAAAAACTGTCAGTCCTGTATAGCCTGCCGAACGAGGCGCCAGAAAGGCGTCTAAAACAAGCCATGAGGAACTTCAACAACGGGTATCTGCCCCGGTGTCCTCCTATCTACTTTCATTATAATAAGGCATTGTTCCATTACACAACTCAGCAACTGCCTTCGAAAGGTAATCTTCGGCTGAGGATTTTTTGCCTGAAACCTTTGGCATACAAAGCTCAACCAGCGAACAATTTTTACATTTTTTCGAGTATTCGGGCTTAGGAGTGATTCCCGATTCTATAAGCTCATGCACCTTTTGTGCGATTTCTTCAGTCTCCGAACGCAGCTTCAGGTCAAAAACAACGTCCTCTCTGTGTCGAGTGCGCCCGTAAAAAAGAGCACCTCTGATGATTTCGACGCCGAGCATTTCTTCGAGGCATAGCGCTTGTGCACAAAGCTGTACCTTGTCGCAGTTATCAAGTTTCGGTTTCCCAAGTTTGTATTCAACGGGAAAGGGCTGCCACGTACCCTCACTGCTTCGGTGAAATTCGACAACGTCGGCCTTGCCGGTAAGTCCAAGTCTCAGCAGGCGCATAGGCAAGCCGTATTCGATTCGGACATCGCCCCTTGATTCGCAATTTCCCGAATCGGCTTTCTCATGCATAATTCTTCCTTCGGCAGTAAAGAGGTTTTCACTCCACGCCTGCTCAATATGTATCAGGGCACAGCGGCGAGGACAATAGGCATATTGATTAATCGCAGAGATGGGAATCGGTTCTCTCTCTGTATCTACGATAGAACCATTTTGAGACATTGTATTACACCTTACTTAAGCCATTTATTGAGTCATTCCATGTCCATAATTCGACTCCGTCAGGAACCCGGTCAGGGTGTGGTGTTACTTTGTAATGAGTGAATCTACGTGGAACAGGCACATTGTCCTTAACCATTGTCTCTTTATTAATGCCGACTTCTATCACTTTACCGAGATCAAGCAGTGCGTGTGCCGGAGCACAGCCGAGTTTAGCCTGCCGCATACGCTGCTCCTCGTTTGTATCTGTTCCGACGTGCTTGAATACGAAAAGTTCACGGCGGGACATATAACCCTTGCTGGCAGAGCGGTCGTGATCGTACATATATGCCAGTGCTTCCCATAAATTGGCAAGGTCAGTATCTGAAAAACCTGTCCCTTTGGCAAGATTGGCGCTTATAAATCCTTTGGCCACATAAAGGCCATAACAAATAAGCGATTTACGGCCCATATCGCGAAGGGAATCTTCAGGCTGATTTGCTTCCCACTCCAATTGTGCAGCATAGCTCGCATCTTTCGCTATTTTATCTTCTTTCTCTCTTGGTGTTTTTGCCACTCTTGTTATAGAAAGATCTAGTGGCATGATCGGGTCAATAGAGCGTGAAAATGCAAACTGAACTGGGCCGCGAACTTGACCGGCATTTGCACCGGTACTAAGAACTGCACCAAAAGTCCTGATATCGAAAAACTTTTCGCATAGCCATTTTCGGGCGTTAAGAGACTGCGCTTTTGTAGAATCTCCTTTTTGTGGGACAGAGCCATTCATTTGTTCGTGGGCAAGAGCGATTGGCTTATTCAAGTTGGTTGAATGTTCGACGTAAATAGCATTAGGGCAGGTATTATCAAATCGCGATTGAATATAATTCCTCAGCCTGCGCTTCAGAGCCACGTCAGAGACAAGCCCATGCATATCTTCCGGGTCTATACGTGGGCTATTGCCAGCATCAGGGTCGCCGTTAGGGTTGCCATTTTCACAGTCAAACAAGTAAAGAAATTCATATCGATTCTGAATAACGTTATTCATTGGGTGCCTCCTATTTATATTTATTCGACTTATTGTCTTTTTATCCAGCGCGGTTAGCTGCTATTTGCTGATAATAGCCGAGTGCGAAAAGACTTTGATTCTCAAGATTGAGAGTGGCTGGCATTCTGTCCTGAATACGACACATAATTTCAGAGATCTGTCCTTCATACTCAAACGCATCGTCGCCATCCAATTTATTAAGATGGTTTTTTGAATTGGCAATAAGCCGTCCAAAAGTAAGACCTGGAGCCTGGCTTGCCGCAACATAATAACGTTGCACAACGCCTGCGCCAACATCTCCAAGTGCGGCATGTTGCAGACTTGCAAGAACCGCCAGCAGCCGCCCACATTGATATGCTGGCTCTGGATGCTCTTTGTTAAGATAGACACTCATGGCGTGGTTTCCTCCTTTACGAATGAAATATGCTTTGATTAGGCCCATGCGGGCGTATAATATAGAGAGATACAAGCCTGAGTTCTCAATGTCTTGCTGTTTCCCGAAAAGTAGATGATTTAATTCTTCGCTAATAAAAAAAGCAGGAAGTAGAGTAACAATACGCGCAATAATATGAAAAGGAATAAGGCGTGGTAGTTGAATGGCAGAATGAAGTAAATCAATCCGCTCATGACCAATTGGCTTCGTCCAATCTTTGTATGCTTGATTTGGCTTTCGTGGCTTCAAGAGGCTGGTTACTACCCCCTCAAGTTTTGAGTCTTGAGCAGTCTTTTTACCGTTGATGTTAACAATTTCAAGATTATCAAACCAAGTGATTATATTATCGACCAACTCCTTGAAACTCCCCTCCATCCAATCTCGTACCATGACGCGACTTGTAGCACTTGAAATTGTCATCACGTAATAACGGTTGCCTGCAGGAAAATTCGGTTTGTGGCCGTCGCGTATTGCTTCAAGAATCTTCCGTGCTGAACCTTGTGCAGCTGCTTCGGTCGCTGGCAGCGGTTCGTTGAGAAATGATAGTGGATCGTCTTCCTGCTTAACAGACTCCTTAAACCAGTGTATAACCAAGGTATTAGCAAGTTTGTGCAAGTAATTTTTAATGAGGTGGTTAAGTGCATTGACATACGCACTTGCATATTTACCACCAATTGCGGCATTGTAGCCCTGTTTCAGACCAAATGAACAAAATGCATCTTTGTCAAAACCGATTATGACATCACCAAAGGACAGACCTCCAGGTAGATTCGTAATTTTATCATGGGTAGATAGCGGTGCAACTCTCTCTCCAGATATGAAACAAAGCATTTCACCTGCAAGTACCTTATCATCTTCGGGCAAATGTGTACTTTTCTTTTTCTTGGATTTTGTATCTTTTACTCCTTTGTTTAAATCTTCTTTATACCACAAACGCCACCATGACTGGACATCAGGCTGTGTTATAACGTCTACTCCGGCCACTCTCCACTTCAACCGCTCAGCTGGTTTTGCCTTTTCCTTTAATAATTTGTCGTGAAGTTTGGATACTTGTTCCTGGCTTTTATAAAAGGATGATAAAGGTTTCAGAACAGGAACATCCTTAGCAGCATTATGAATCATTGACGAGAAAAATTCATGTCGTATTTTAGTGCCGCTCATTTTCTTTGCTTTTTCATTCTTTTTGAACAACAAAACTACTGTCTGAACAGTTTCGACCAGAAAATGAGCACGCCCACCAGCCGTCATGTTGTGCATCAAAGGACATTTCGGCGTATTTTCTCCACCGCTTTCATCCCCCAAAGGCAAAACATTAATGAGTTTCCCATCAGAATCGATCTGTGCTTCCCAGCGTAATTCATGTGTAGTAAAACCGGGTTCAGGGTCAAGCCCCTCTTTCGAGGCATACTCCACAAGTCTGTGCAGCATTAGCTCATCCCCCTTTCCGGCTTTCGCACTTTGTCGCTTTCAAACGGTGGAACATTCAATATTCCGTTTACCACCGAGGCTTCAAATAGAGAAATAAATGGTTTATTGCTGTCCGAAACGACTTCCTTTCTCAAGTCAAATACATCATAGAGCATCCAGCCGATATGCTGATCAAATGCTACTTGTTTGGCTAACTGATTGTCAGTTGTTTCCACGTATTCAAAAAAAGCCGGAAATTCGCTGCAACCGAAAAATGGCTGTTGGAAACACTTACCTTGTTTTGCCCGACGGATGAACTGGCTGTTGAAGCTCTTCCGTTCATGTACGAACGCCTTTTTCGGGACAATTCGGGCTGTAATTAGATAACGGACGTTCTTAAGCGCCATAGTTTGCCGTTGCGTACGGCCTTTTTTGTCGGTTCCCAACTCGTCTTTTCCGCCGTCGGCCCAAATCGGCTCAGGTTGTTCATGACCTTCCATCCATGACTTTATAGTCCGATCGGGAGGTACTTTGTCTTTTACCTCATTTCTCCTGAGGGCAATATAACGAGGTAATTTCAGTATTTCTATACGCTCGATCTGCCAGTAAAAATAAGGGCGTACAAAGTCTTTTTCCCGTTTTCCGTCCCAGTAGA
>JADFXO010000215.1 GCA_015233485.1 Nitrospirota bacterium | reverse complement strand
CTCGTCTGCTGACCATCTTCTCTGTCCCATTTGCTCTTGCTCCTTACTTTAAGGTGTTGATCTCCGCCATGCAGAGAGTTTAACCTCTACTCCTTTGGGATGTCCACTCCTTTATGGTAGCAGTATATAAGGCTGCCTGGCAACACAACGGCTACACCAGAGTTTATGACCTCTACAGGCGCGGCATCAGCGGCCACTGCTCCAACATGGACTAGCTCAACGGGTAGTAACAATGTGGTATTGGCAACAAGCCCTACGATTACAACCCCAATTATAAAAGGAAGTGCCGCCAGCGATATTGCGACTTTAGGTCCAGAACTGGTAACTGCTGGAGTAACGGCAACTGGTACAAATTGGAACGGAAGTTATAGCACTGGTTGGATACATTCAGCAGGGAGTACCGACAATTTAACGTCATCAGGATTAACTCTTTCTGCCGGGAGTATCTATCAGGTTACGTATACAGATAATGATTCTACTAATTCAGTAGCCTATGCAATTGGTGGAGTGACGCTTAACACTCATGCTCAACCATTGGCAGCCGAGAGTAGGGTTATTACAGCAACTGCTGCTACTGGATTTACAATAGTACCTACTTCTGCTTTTGCCGGTAATATAGTATTGTCCATAAAATTAATCACTCCATCAGTAGCAACAGAAACATTGCAATCAAGTGATGGGACTGTCATATCAGAAGCAAGAGCGAATACTGCGGGTGGAAATTTGTTAGTTGGAAAATATGTTGGGCATTATCTTACTACAGGTACTGCCAACGTAGGTTTTGGTTCAAGCAACTCATTCTACTCGCTTACAACAGGTACTTATAATACGGCTGTTGGTTACTCAAACCAAAACGCCAACACGTCTGGTATTAGCAATACTTCTATTGGTGCGTCTGTTTTAACCGGTCTTACCTCGGGTAGTTACAACACTGCTGTTGGAGTAGCGGTTCTCAATTACAACATTACAGGGAGTTATAACACTGCCATTGGTTATGGGGCGGGACCAACTACGTATACGCAATTGAGCAATACCACGGCGATAGGATATGACGCAGCTCCAACGGCAAGTAATCAGGTAATGTTGGGCAATAGCAGCGTTACTGATTTCAGTTATTATGGCACGATACACGCTCTTTCTGACGCTAATCTCAAAACAAATATAGAAGAGATTGGATATGATGGAGGGTTAGCGCTTGATAATATAACGCCTGTTTATTATTCATGGATAAGTGATGTAAACACGGCTGATAATGATACATCCGGCAATTATACTGCTCCTATACATGCTGGATTTACGGCACAGAATCTACAGCCACTCCTACCCAATATAGTTACACAGACGAACCAGTTCTTGTCTATTGATACTACTGGAATTCTTGCGTATGGAGTATTAGAGCTTCAACACTTACGTAAGAGGGTGGCAGTGCTTGAAGGAGTTCCTATGTTGCGATATTCGGACAACGGCACTTTGGACAACATTTCAATAGCAGTAGTAAACGGCGGCTTGCAACTTGCACCTACCAGTCAAACACAGCCTGCTTGCACTGATAGCATACAGGGAACGCACTGGTTTATAGCAGGTTCGGCAACGCAGGACAGCGCAGAAGAGGTATGCGCTTATGTGTCGGGCGTTATAGGATGGAGGAAAATCATGTGGCAATAATATGGGGTCAGCAACCCTTTCTGTGAGGAGGTGAAAAGGATGATAAAAAAGATACATGGGTAATAGTAAAGATAATCTCAACGCTGATAATAGTTTGCCTGATATGATGCCTGGCCATTGCGTACTCGCAGCCTGATAGTGTGGCCACCGGCTGGCTCATCCGTGGAAGATGTAAAGGCGATTCTTAAGAAACTCACTAACGCCGCCGTACTTCGGTCCGACGGCGAAATGGGGGCAGCAGCCCCTGCAAAAAAAAGGAGGATAACTATGGAAACAATCGTAAAGCTGGAAGTACCGGAGACAGGCGTGTCTGCTGCCGATTCAAATCTACCAAACCAAACAGCCACTGAAACCCGGTATGGCGATGTCCTGACAAGGCAGCAGGAAGGAAGTGCAGCCGTAAGCGTAATCGATACGGATACGCCTTCAGAGTATCTTAGTAATATTTATAAGTCCATGGATGAAGATGAGCATCTCTCCGCGTTCCGTGTGGAAAATCCAGGCATATACAACGCGGTAAAAAAGATGCTGGCTATCACCGTAACCGAACTTACAAACGAAGACGGTGATGATACAAAAGATAACGGCGGCACACCCGAAGTTATTGTCGGTGAAGCCGGTGATGCTCAGGCATCCCCCCAAGCGCCGGATGATATAAACCCGGCAGTCGAAACACAGAACGGTATGCTGACTCCAGTTGTTAAAGTGAGGCCGGATGAGCCAGTGGCAGAGGCATCAAAAAATACCGCGCCGCATGAAACTCAAAAAATAGATCGGTACGCCGTACCGCCACGCGCGGTCAGCAATTCGGCCAAACCCCTCGGCAGCGACGACGCGTTTACCGCTTCTGAGATTCATAACTTTTATAAGGATGTCGTCAGAGGCCGCTATAAAGGCAGGGAAAAGGAGGCGGACGCACTGGAGGCCCGCATATTCCGCGCGGTCAAAGAAGGCAGAGTAACCGCTTAATCAACAATCAGGGTGCGTATTTCAAAACGGCGTTTTCGACGCCGTGATCAACAATAATTCAATGGGGGGCTCAAATCCCCCCGAAAGCAGGAGGATAAACTATGGCATTTCCAAGAACATCCGGATATCCCGATTACAGCAGCACAGGGGCAATGAAGTTCGACCGCGCACTATGGTCAGGCAAGCTCATCAAGAAGTTCTACAGGACAAGCGTCATACCCTTCATAGCTAACATTGACTATGAGGGCGAGATAATGGAACAGGGCGACCTTATCTATATCCGTGCGGTACCGGATATAACCATAAGGGATTATGTAAAGGGGCAAAAGATCGAATACGAGAGGCCGGAAACCGGCCCTGCCCTCGATCTGGTTATCGACAAGGGAAAGTACTTTGCCTTTTCCTGTGACGATGTTGACAAGTGGCAGTCGGACTTAGACTTGCTTGAGCTTTGGAGTAGCGACGCATCGATTCAGTTAAAGCTCGTCGTAGACTCGGACATACTTTCGTCGATTCCGGCAAGCGTCGACCCGTTAAACGCTGGAATTACGGCAGGGGCAATCTCCATGAACATCAATCTGGGCAGGAGCGGCGCCCCCGTGCAGATAACAAAGAGCAACGTCCTTGATTACATTATCGACTGCGCTACGATTCTCGACGAACGCAACGTGCCTGAGACCGACAGATGGCTCGTCATACCGGCATGGCTTTCAGCAATGATAAAGAAGTCCGACCTCAGCAACGTTGCCAGAACCGGAGACGATGAGTCGTCAATAAGAAACGGCATGATCGGCATGATAGACCGCTTTACCGTCTATAGCAGCAACTATGTCTCATCGTCCGTCGAAAGCGGCGGTTTGGCCTACAACGTGATGTTTGGCCATCTCTCGGCCCTGACGTTCGCCTCTCAGATATTAAAGACCGAGACCCTGCGCGCCGAGAGCACGTTTGGAGACCTGGTAAGAGGGCTGATGGTCTATGGCTATAAGGTGATAAAGCCCGAGTCGATGGGCGTACTTTACGCCTCAAGATAATCTGTCCCGGCAAATATGGGGGCCGGCGGCCCCCATAAATCCCCATAATCCAAGGAGGTCTTACATATGGCAATAGTAGATATAACCGGCGGTCAGTCCGCCATTCCATTCGATGGCCTGAATAAACTGTACCGCATCAAAAACAGGCTCGATTTCAGCGCGCTCAATGTCTCTGCGTCCGACGTAGTTCACGCCGTGAAGGTAAGGGCAAACACACACGTCAAACAGGTGTATGTAAAGCTGATAGCCCCTGAGGGTTCAACCGCAACATGCACCGTAGGCGACGCCACTCATGCCAATGGCCTGATTGCCACGGCGAATCTAAACGCCGCGCAAGGCACTATAACCCAAAGCACCATAGGCGACACCTACGCAAACGGCTGCATATACACATCTGACTCTGACATACTACTTGTCCCGGCGAACAACCTCTCACATACCGTAGCAGATATCCTGGTGGTCTGTCAGGACCTTTACTAAAAATCCGAGGGCCGGGCGGCCCCCGTTATGCCGGACGCCCGGCCCCATCAGGCCCATCAGTATGGAGGGATGCCGATGAGATTAACCGAAATACTTGCAACAACAAGATCAATGCTTGATGATACCGCAACGCCATACTTATGGCCGGACGAAGAGCTGGTTGTCTGCTTAAACGACAGGCTCTATGCCATGTGCGCTGAGACGCTTTGCATCACCGATTCGACAACTCCACAGATATGCCATGTGGCCGCAAGCAAGGGGACGGCAAGCTATGCCCTTGACAGCCGCATTATAGCCATAAAACGCGCCGTGCTTCAAAGCACCGGGACTCCGCTTTTTAAGACTACGCAGGAGTCACTCCTGAGGTGGTATGGATTGTGGCAACAGTTTGAAGGCACGCCGGCTTATTATATGCTCGACGTCCAAAGCGGCTGTATCACACTCCATCCCATCCCAGAGAGAAACGATACCGTTTCCCTTAGCGTCTATCGCCTCCCGCTTGCCGAAATGTCTACAGCGTTTCCAAACGCCGAACCGGAGCTACCCCGCCGCTACAACCGCACCCTGATAAACGGCATTCTGGCCCTGGCCTATGAGAAGTCCGGCTCAGACACGTTTAACCATGATTCGGCGAAGATTTACAGAGATCTATGGCAAAAAGGACTGGATGAGATCAGACGCGAATCTCTGGCCAACGGCAGCGCCTCCTACTCTCTCAATGACATTATGGGGGTGGTGTAGTGGGAAACGTTTATAGGGAATTCAAGGGGCTTGCCAATTGCCTGCCGCCAGAGCGTATAGGGTTTTCGTATCTTGAGTCGGCGCTCAATGTTGACATCGACGACTCAGGAATGATCAGGCGCAGGCCGGGATATAAGAGGGTCTATGAGGGCGCTGTGCACTCGCTGTGGAGCGACGGGCGCGTGTGCCTTTTCTGTGAGGGTGGGCAGCTCAATGAGCTGTTAAGCCCTGAAACCACGGGCGGCCCGTACGGTGTTCGTTCTCTAAGGCAAGGCCTTGCAAGCGGCAGGCGCATGGCATACCTTTCACTCAACGGCACGGTGTATTACTCGGATGGCGCCGTAACGGGCGCTATCAATACCCGCGGAGAGAGCCACTGGCCAAGGACATGGGGGATGGCGCCGCCCCCCCCGCCAATATTATCTCCCGCGGAGGGCAATCTTCGCACGGGGAAATACGCCATAGCCCTGACATATGTGCGCCGCGCCGGGGCATACTCCGGAGGGCAGGAAAGCGGCACCTCTGTCCTTTCATCTATAGAAACCGGTACGGGTGGAATAACCGCTGCCGTTACCGCCTCAGACGACCCCGATGTTGTGGGCATAAACCTGTACGTAACGACAGTCAATGGCGAAACACTATATCTTGCCATGAGGCTTCCAAACCAAAGCGCCGCCGTTGCCCTGAAAGACGAACCCGCTCCTATGCTTACAGCGGTAACAGAAGGTTTAAAACCTCCCCCGGCCGGACATCTGATAACCTACTACAGGGGGCGCATATACATGGCCGCCTACGATGTCATCTACTACTCGGAGCCTTTTGCCTTTGAACTTTATAATATGGCAGCGAACTGGATACCTTTTAACGGTATGATAACCCTGCTTGCCGCTGCAGAGGAAGGCATATTCGTAGGTACCCGTGATGAGCTTTTCATGTTGCGAGGGGCAACGCCGGACAAATTCACCCTTCATCGCATCTCCGGCTGCGGCGCGGTCATTGCCACGCAGGCAACAGGAGAAATGCGCCATCCTATCAACGGGGGCAACGGCGCCAACTCACTAAAACGTACGCTGCTTTGGGAATCGCGGCGCGGCAAGTGCAGCGTTTCATTAGAAGGCGGCTCAGAGATAAACTACGCCGCCGAGGGCATATATTCATACGAATGCGGCCTCACAGGGGCGGGCATTGTCCATCGGCGCGACGGGATGAACCTCTATATAAGCGTGATGAAGGGGGCCATAAACTCTGGAGGCCCGAGGGTAAACTGCTATATGGAAACAGTTTACGCAAGCGGCGCGCCAACTATGCCACCTATCTCAATAAGCGCCTCATAAGCGCCTCGTAAAATATCAAATTAACTATAGTAGAGGGTTCTCTGGATTCCTGCTTTCGCAGGAATGACAGACTACAGAGGGTGAATAACCGTATAGAGGTGAATAACCATATAGATGTGTCATTCCTGCGAAAGCAGGAATCCAGTTCTTGATTAACGGAACTAACTGCATAGGCAAATAAAACAGTTACACGCGGCTTTTCTCAAAGACAGGGTCTATGGCCCTTCATAAAAACACAGGGTTAACCACCCACAAGGAGGACACAACATGGCACTAACACTTTCGACAGGATTAAGAAACAAGCTGCTGGGAATCAATATGAATCTCGTAACAAACGGGGACTTCGGCACAGATTTCAGCTCATGGACACAGCTTACCGGCACAACAGCGCGTGTTGTCGCCACAGGCGCG
>JADFXO010000214.1 GCA_015233485.1 Nitrospirota bacterium | reverse complement strand
AAACATCCAGAGAACGTCGCAACGATATTCACGTCTTATTCTATACGTCTCACTTTTAAGGAGATTTAATTCATCTTCGTATACTTTACCCTGCCCCCACCAGGAACCTCCTAACCCTTTACTATGATCGGGCGATTTTAAAGAGAAATCGACACAGATAACTGCCAACTGGGGTGATCTTTTGTAATAAATTACATGCCCCTGGACGTTGTTGCCCGGGTGCCAATAGTCATGGAACACATCGTTGAATTGCGGATATCCATTATGGCCGGGTAGATAGTTTGGGCTTTCGAACCTGTCATGATTGCCGGGAACTATTATAATCGGTTTACCACAAGAGGAGAGAGTCGGTTCGCCCCAATCATTTAAAAATGTATTATCCGAACCGGCATTGGAATAAGGATTATCTATGAATCTCCTTGCAGATGCGAGATTTTTTACGGAAGCGGTGTGTGCGGTATCACCGCTTATCAAAATTACGTCATAGTAACTACGGAGATCATATGCCAGTTTTGCAAGAGCCTCTAAAGTGTTCTCATCGAAAGGTTTGGAAAAATAGTTGAAAATTTCATCGCGTAAACCATTATCCTTATACATAGTAAAAATCTTTGTAATTATATTCCTATCGTCAGTGGCTTGCAAGTGCAGATCCGAGATATGCAAAAGTCTTAAATTAGTTCCCTTCATAATTAATCTCTATGATTTTATTTTGATTGAGCGGATTCTATAAAAGGTTGTATAATTTCAACCGTATATGAACAATCGTCAAACACCGATTGCGGCGCATCCGAGTAAACGTTTTCATTTGGGGCCAGTTTAATCACCGATTCATCAACAATAACCTTACCCCAATCACGGGTACAATCGTTTTCCGAAACAAACGTATGTAATTCTTTGCAAAGCTGTTTTATAACGGCACCGGTGTCATTATTCGAATCCAACTTCAGGTCAATGTCATTAACTTAAGGGCTTGAGCGTATAAAGTGTTGATAAATAAAGCAAAAATATGGCATAATATAACGGTCCATATGGCAAGAATATTTTATAAAGATGAGGAGAAATAACATGACAGAGCTAAAAGTTGGCATGGAAAGTGCTTCTCAAAAGTTGTACCAGATTGATAGGTATTCTTAGAGAAAAAATACTTTCCGATGAATTTGTTAGCAAACATCGTAGTAAAGACAAAGATTTTAAACGTAACAGGAAGTTGCCATTCCACACGTTATTACTTTTTCTTATAAACCTGGTGAAGGGATCTTTACAAGACGAATTGGATAACTTTTTCAAAGTTTTGAACCAAGCTGATACAGCAGTAAGAGAAGTAACGAAAAGTGCATTATGCAACGCGAGAAAGAAATTGAAGTATGGTGCGTTTCAGGAATTGACACGAGACATGGAAACCTATGTGTATCGTCATATATTCAAAAGGAAGTGGAAGGGGTTTCGTCTTCTTGCGGTTGATGGTAGCACATTGCAGGTTCCCAGGACAGCGGAGGTGGCCGAACATTTTGGGGTATGGCATCCGGCTGATGGACAACCCTGTCCGGTTGCGAGAATTTCGATGATGACCGATGTACTAAACGATTTTATCGTTGACGCCGCAATTAAGCCCAAAAGCATCGGTGAACGGCTGCTTGCAATGGAGCACATGCCATATATGGGAACAAACGACCTGGTGCTGTTTGATCGTGGGTATCCGGCATTTTGGCTTTTTTCAAAAGTTCGTAGCCGTGGAGCGCACTTTTGTGCCCGGATAAACAAAGGTGTCTGGCATGTAGTCGATGATTTTATTGCCACGGGGTTAGAAGAATATATTGTCTCTCTGAAGCCTGGAGCACAAGCGTTGAAGCAATGCCGGGAAATGGGGTTGCCAATAGAACCGATAGAGGTTCGTCTACTCCGTATTGTGCTTGATACGGGGGAAACGGAAGTGCTGATTACATCCCTGGTGGATTGTCAGGAGTATCCCCATGGGGTCTTTAAGGAACTCTATGGGCTCAGATGGGGCATTGAAGAAACGTATAAAACCGCAAAAAACCGACTGCAATTTGAAAACTGGTCGGGTAAATCGGTTGATTCAGTATATCAGGACTTTTATGCAAAGGTCTTTGCGTTGAATCTCACTATTACGCTTACCCACCCCGCTGATGAAGAGATAAAAACCGGATACCAGGAAAGAAAACATCCTTATCAGATCAATATGACTCAGGCACTATCAAAAATGAAAGATACTGTTGTTTTGCTCTTTAAAGTAGAAAACCCTTTTTCTTTATTGACTCAGTTGATGGATGTCTTTTTAAAAGCAATTGAACCAATACGAAAAGGAAGGCGCTATCCCAGGAAAAAACGTATGGGGTATCGGAGGTTTGCAACATGCTACAAACAGGTTTCTTAAGTTAATGACATTGACCGTAGGGGTATTATACGCTTTGAGGATATAGAGGTTGAATCTCTTCCAATAAATCAGCAAATACAGGTTACAGCTACGTTAAACCAAGAAAACTCTATAGATTACGGTGCTGTAAGGATGTTTCTTAAGACTTTATACTACCCTTTGGTCTATCTGGATTTCGAGACGTTCAATCATCCGATACCTTTCTACACCGGCTGCCGCCCATATCAACAGATTCCTTTCCAATTTTCTTTACATGTCATTCCCCTAGAAGGAGCTGAACCTGTTCATTTAGAGTTTTTGGCTGAACCTGGTATCGATAGCCGTCGCCAACTAGTGGAAGCCTTAATCGCGGCCATACCAGCGAACTCATGTACCGTAACCTATAATAAAGTGTTTGAAATAGGCGTTTTAAAGAGCTGTATTGCATGGTTTCCTGAATATGAGCAAGAATTACAAGCCATAATAGATAGCATCGTCGATTTGATGTTACCTTTCAAAAATAAGGATGTATATTACTGGACTATGAACGGGTCTTACTCCATGAAATTCGTCTTACCGGCGCTATTACCGAATATGGGTTATTCAGGTTTAGAAATCGGCAACGGTAATATGGCGATGAGCGCCTTCTTTCGGATGCAGGAGTTAGACGATGCTGAGGAAATAGAGCAGATTCGGAGGGATTTATTGGATTACTGTGAACTTGATACTCTCGGAATGGTACGTATTGTGGAGGAGTTGAAGTCTCTGTGTGAAAATGCTACAATTATGAGCGATACGTACCGTTAAATATATACCTTTTTGTAGGTGGAATTGAAAACTATTTGTCACATAGACCGAGAAGAGGATCCACTTAACGTTCTTCCTAACGTGATTGCCGGTTCCTACTATTCTGTAGAGAAAATGATAACGGTACATGATGTGGATATACTTGTACCACTGGATACACTGCCATCGGAAGTTGATGAGTGGGGATTTCGTGGAGAAGTAATTCACCGCTTTATCGAAGATAGGGGCGCTTTACCGATTGAGGAGTTGCAGGAATTTATTGAAACGCTTTTGATGCATATAAACGATAACAAGAAAATCGGGATATTTTGCATCGGTGGACACGGAAGAACCGGATATGTATTGTCATGCCTGATAGCGAGAATGGGCCATACTGACAGCGTTATTGACCATGTAAGAAAGATTTACTGTCATAAGGCCGTTGAATCTCAGGAACAAGAGGATTCTATAGCTGAGTATATATCCTTGTTGAGAGGTAGAACATAAAATAGAGAAAGATAGCGTGGCAATGAAGATGTATATTTCACCCGACAGAACTTAAACAAACTCTATTTCTACCGTTTTTCTTTGCCTCGTACATAGCTTGGTCCGCTCGATGTAGTAAGGTTTCCATTGTATCTCCCGCCTGGTACTGACTCACTCCTATGCTGGCCGTTACAAATAATTCATGGCTGTCAAATTTAATAACCGTTGTTTCCAGATTTGCCCGTAACCTTTCAGCTACTATAGCGGCACCATGAATATCTGTTTCCGGCAATGTAATCGCAAACTCCTCTCCGCCCAGTCTTCCGTAAAAATCATTTTTTCGGGCACATTCTTGAATAATGCTTGTCAGGGTTCGTAAAGCTTCATCCCCGGCAGCATGTCCATAAGTATCATTGATAGACTTGAAATGGTCAATATCAAGCATCAGAACAGTACATGCGTGCCCGTAACGTGTTATCCTCTCCATTTCCAGTTTTAATAATTCGCTGAAATATCCACGATTGTTGATACCGGTTAATGGGTCCGTACGGGCCGCATGTTCCAGTTGAATGTTAAAGTCTTGCAGTAGTAAATTGGAGATGTTGAGCTTGCGCATATTCTCTTCCAGTTGTTTCACCATGCTATTAAATGACTCCGAGAAATCACCCATGAAATCGACTCTTTGTGTAAAATCTCCAGAGGCTATCATTTTAGTCTGCCAAGTCAAATGGAGAAGCGCTGCCTGTAATGACTTAATCGCACCAGGCACATAACCCTTGCTGCTTACACGATAATTTAAATCACCAGTGGAAAAAGCCATTATTGCGCTACGAATCTCTATTAAAGTTGAGTAAAGCTGTTGAAAGCCTTTTACCTTAGTCAACTCGTCTGGTATCTTAGGAGGTATCCGTGATGCGAGCAGTTCCTGGAGCGTTTTAACTAACAGTTCAGCTAATGTAATACTATCTTCTGGTTTGGAACTCACACTCTATACCACGGCCTTAGCGTTAAAACGGCAGGTCCGGTCGCCGGTACACCAGCAGTCAACTTCTTTTACCGTGAACTTTATCCCCGAGAAACATTCCAATAGAGCTGAAATAAATCCCTCGTCGTAGATGCATATCTCATAATCAATTTCAGGAAGGCCAGAACAATCCAAGTCTTCAGAAACGGTTACGATAATTTCACCTTTTTCCATGTCAGCCTTCTCAACACGCAATATGCCTATACCGAGGTCTTTCAAAACCTTCTGTAATTGGCGTACAAACTCATTAAGGTCTGTTGTTGGGGTCAGCATGTGAGTATAGAACTCTTTTCCTGCAAGGGCTCCAGCTTCATAGAAAATTTTATCAGTCGCCTCTGTGCCCATGTGCCGCTCTATCACGTCGCGAAACGCAAACTGCATCAGCCGATAAACCTCTAACCGAGTGGTATTACCTAGTGTACTGTTACAATAATATCTTTACAATAGTTTAGGGTTATGGTATAATCAGCGGTATGTGGAAACCAGCGAGCCCATTACAGATGACGGAAGAACAAAGGAAGACATTGGAAGATTGGAAAAGGGGGAGGCTTACGCCGCAACGCATGGTCTTCCGGGCAAAGATATGCCTGCTTGCGGCGGATGGTTTGTCCAATAACAGCATTGCAAAACGAATCGGAACATCCCGGCCAACCGTTGTGCTTTGGCGGGAACGATTTCTCCAAAAAGGTGTTCTGGGAATTTCTGAGGATGCGTCGCACGGTCTGAGTTACAGGCGGCTTGATGCGGAGAAAGTAAAGCAGATCGTGGAAGCTACGCTGCACACTACCCCGAAGGACGCAACGCACTGGTCGACGAGAATGATGGCAAAGGCGCAGGGTGTGAGCAACGCCACCGTAGCACGCATATGGGATGCACACGGTTTGCAACCGCACCGGATCGATTCTTTTAAGTTGTCGAATGATAAACGGTTTGTAGAGAAGTTGACGGATGTGGTCGGCGTCTACCTCAACCCGCCGGAAAAAGGCATTGTGCTTTGCGTGGACGAGAAGTCGCAAATACAGGCGTTAGATCGCACCCAACCTGGATTGCCTCTAAAGAAAGGTCGTTGTGGGACAATGACACATGACTATAAACGTAATGGAACCACCTGTTTGTTTGCCGCACTCAACGTGGCAGAGGGCAAGGTGATCGGCACATGTTATCCCCGACATCGCAATGAGGAGTTTCTGAAGTTTCTGCGAAAGGTAAACCGCGAAACATCGAAGGAACTCGACCTGCATTTGATTCTTGACAACTATGGCACGCATAATCACCCTAATGTGAAAAAATGGCTTGCCAAGCATAAAAGATTCCATTTGCATTTTACGCCGACAAGCTCTTCCTGGCTGAATCTGGTAGAGCGATGGTTTGCGGAACTCACCCGCAAGCGTATTCGCAGAGGAGTTTTCAAAAGTGTGCCGGACTTGATCAATAGCATTGAGGAGTTCATACGGCTGAATAACGAAGCCCCTAAACCTTTCGTGTGGACAAAAAAAGTCGAGGAAATTTTAGAAAAGGTTTCTCATTGTAAAGCCGTTACTGTAACAGTACACTAGATTATAACGCTTGGCGACTGCCAAGCGAAAAAGAGCTTGTAAGCCTTACTGTGGGGGGCAAAAAGCCATACTGTGAATGGTTGGTTAGAAATGGATTTATTAGAGTTCAGTCTAGTTGGTATTGGTCGTCTTTCACCGCCGCTGGCGTTGTCTCTCTACTCTATATCATCGATATGTGCGATGGATTCGTGATCCACGGCAACATGTCTGAAGGCTGCTACGTGTGGCCCGTGCGAGGCAGACAGCAAGGTATTTGATAGTTTGGCGGTTTTACCCAATACTGGACAACTGGACAAAATGAATCATTTTGTCCAGTGTTACACAGGCGGAATTTTAACGAGTAGTAGAGATGTTCCAACGAATAAAAACCGCTATGCTGGGTTTCTATGACGGTTTTCCCCTAAATGTGCAAT
>JADFXO010000213.1 GCA_015233485.1 Nitrospirota bacterium | reverse complement strand
TCATAATACCGGGAGAAACATCCTACTGGTAACGAATCGAGGATATTCCAATATATATCTGGTTTTACGACAATGGCTTTTAACAAGGACTGCTCTAACTCCTCGTCTACAAACTCTTCCTTCATATCATACTTAACTGGCATTTGGTACTCCTTTTTCTTCATCATTAAAGACTACTAGGTAGCTTTTTTGTGCTCCTGGTTATAAAGTACTCAGCAGATAGTCATGCTGTGCTGATATTGCTATTCTAATACTCATAGCTGGTAAGTCTCCGGGTCTGCTGGGTGTTCTAGTGGTAAACCTGCAAAACTGCTTCAGCAGGTTTTTGCACAGTTTATATTATTATAATGATTAAGGATGCAAAACCTCTGTAAACCAGCATGTATTAAGCTTCTGTGAAATTGGTAGCTACAAGGTAAAGGCGACATTGCTACAAGGTAAAGGCGACATAGCCACAAGGTAAAGGCGACTTTTTGCATGATGTATTCTGCTACATATACCGCCAGATAAGGGTTTACAAAAAATACAGCATCCACTTCCTTTCTATGCAAAAGGTTATTCATGGGTTGCATCTCTCCTTACCCTTTCCATCAGTTTTTCGAAAGCCGCTCCTGTCGTTATGTAGCCCCTCTCGATTCTTGATAAGGTGCTTATACTCACACCAAGCTCCCTTGCAAGTTCAGTTAAGGTTAGCCCACGCGATTCTCTGTAATCCTTAACTGTCAAGATACTATTCATAATGATATTGCATTGTTGTTTCGGCTGTTTATTGTCTATCAGTTTTATGTTTTTGTAGTTATCTATTATCGTAGGTGGTGGCTGTATGACGATTTTGCAATCTAGCCACTTCATACACCAGCCCCTTTTGCCGACTTTTACTTTTTCGAGTCCGTAATAACACCAGGAAACTATAACGCCGTCTTTTTGGAGGTTGTCTAATGCACTTTCAAGTCGTTGTTTTGTTCTTAGGGGGTTCTTTTCATATATAACCTTCCCTATCTTTTTTAATATTGTTTCAACACGGATTGGTTCTGCATAAGCCCCGGCTCTTTGTCGGATCCTCCATAATGCGGCAAAATAGCGAGTAAGCCTTTTCTCCCAGGCAAATTTATCATAGTCGTATTCTAATGCCACAGATGGGAGTAAAGCTGTTTGTCGTGATGCCCCCATAAGAAGTTTACCGAATACATCTCCGGGCCTTATCACCCATCCGTACGTGTACTCGCCATCGTTGTTCTCGTTTTTAGTGAGCCTGCTACTAACGACAATCAGCCTAGTTTGAAATTTCCAGGATGTACGCTTCTTCTTTCCGTTGTTTTCATTGCTATCCTCGGTGACCATATAGTCATGAACGGTAATCCAAATGTTTGAAAGTAATTCTATTTGATTTGCAATTTGTTTCCGACTCTCTTCATTATAACCGCCTCTCCTCCCTTCACCCGATTTATGCATCAATAGACCCCTGCTGTGTAAAATATCGTCTACGGTTACTGTGATGGTATTTTCAAAGCTCTTCGCCGATTTAATCCATAAAGAATTAATTATGTCAAGCACATCGGCAGACAAATCACAATATCCATCTATATTATCTGCTATAAATTTGTCCAGTTCATTCATTCTATCCCTCCCCAAATATACGCCGTTATCCATATGGGCTGATTTTAATTGAATTACTCCCTTAAAACTCCCACTTGCCGTACTAATATCCTTGTAATATAAATCGCCCCTTATAAATTCTCCTAGGTATAAACTCTCCCGCGTCTGAGTATATAGAATTGTATTATCTATAGATATATAATTAATGTCGATAGGGAGTATTTCGGGAGCTTTTGTCACCTCTACCTGTACCAATTCTTTAACTTCCGGCACACCATGAATAGCGGATATATCCGTACACATAACTTTAGAGACAACGATGGTGGGGAATTTAAGTATGACGGGGGTTAATACAGGATTAATGTGTACCGGTGTAATTATAAATGTACTGACTTTTCTGTGTATTATCATTTTCATCACCATTAAGATTCCTTTTTTTTACTGCATACACTTAAGATTAAAAATTATATTTTTTGTTGATTTTAGGGCAGAAATATAATCAAGGATTCTGACAGTCACGTTCTTATGCATTTCGTCCAGAGCATCTTGCAAACTATTTCTATCTACGCGAAACGAGACTCTTCCATCATTGCGAATAAACGGGGTAGTCGGAATTTCCTTCAATGTCAGGAATGCTACTACTGAGGCGTCTTCTATTTCTATTGTCTTTTTCATTTTATCTCCTAAGAAAATTAGTAATACATATAATAACTACTATTTACGCTATGAGTATTTTTTGCCGTATCTAAATTAATTATGAGCCTGAGACATAAATCCCCATATAACCAGAAACAATATCCTGTGCCTTTAAGACTAATAAGAAATACCTTATTGTCCCTCACTTACAAGGATTACAGTCTCTGGTTAACTATACGCGCACATCTAATGTTAATTATTATTTGCTGGAGGTTAGAAGACTTTACTATTACAGCAGAGTATGTTATAATCGATCATCGTGTAGTAAAGACACTCTCAGATTAGCGGTATAGTTTCAGCCTATACCGCTTTTCTTTTTACCAACTACCTATCCTATATATTTCGATGCTTCTTTTTACCACTTCTATGTTAGCTTTACTTGATAATCATTTGTAGCTCCACTCCTATATATATTTGATGCCTCAGTAAGAGTATATACTATTTACATTACATCTATTATTATACAGCCATATTTCGAATATTTCAACTGACTATTTATCACATATTTCCCTGATTTTGAGCGTAAGGTACCGTTATTTAATATTCTCGATAAATAATACTTGACAACATTAAATTCACAAATGAAACGCTTTCCTTTTTCCATCTTGTGCTATTCTTTATAGATTATTTGCTGCATACTTTGATCCTCCTAAACGAATAAATTATTATAAGTATATATTTTCAATAAGGCATTCAGCATCCTAGGTGTTTGTCCCTGCGCTTTGGCTATTCCTGACTATAGTCTAAATTAAAGAAACGACAATTCTGCTATGCTTTAACAACCTTTCCATCTCCTTTTAAAAGCTCATTTTCACATATCACCACAGTCAATTTCCCTGCTCATATTTTAGTTTAGAGAGAGTTTATAGAATTGTCAATGAAATCAGTACCGTTATATTTATTTCGTAATTATAATCATTGTCCCTATCTCGCTAGATACTGCTGCCCATGAGTTTCTTTAGATATGATAAAACAACTGTCATTCCCTGGTTAACGATCTCCGGAGGAGGAATCCTTAATGGGTTATCATCAATTTCAAGCTGTTTTATATTTTCGAGATTGCCGATCTCTGAAGGAATCTCTGTTATCTGATTCTTTGAAATGTCAAGCCTTCGTAATTTTGTTAGCTTCCCGATCTCGTGTGGCAACTCTCTCAACTTGTTGCCTGAAATAATAAGCAATTCTAGATTTGCTAGATTACCGATCTCTGGCGGAAGCTCCGCTAACTTGTTTGAAGAAATGGTAAGCACTCTTAGATTTACGAGATTACCGACCTCTGGCGGAAGCTCCGTTAGCTTGTTTGAAGTAATGGTAAGCACACTTAGATTTACGAGATTACCGACCTCTGGCGGAAGCTCCGTTAGCTCGTTATGCAAAAGGATAAGCTCTTTCAGGTTTGTTAGGTTGAAGATCTCTGGCGGAATCTTGGATATATGATTATACTGAATGTCAAGCGCTTGCAGGTTTATGAGATTACCTATCGCCGATGGAATATCTTTAAGCTTGTTATTTGCAATATTAAACCGTCTCAGATTTGTTAGACGCCCAACCTTCGCAGACAGTTTTATTAGCATGTTGTTTGAAAGGTTAAGCTCCCTCATATTTTTTAGATTCCATATCTCCGCAGGAAGGCTTGTAATCGAGTTATCTTTAATGTCCAGCTGTACCAGATTTATGAGCTTTCCTATATCCGGCGGAAGCTTGGTTAATCTATGTATATTGTCTGCAAAATAAAGCTCTTGAAGGTTTGTGAGCTTCCATAACCACATCGGTAGGCCTGTTACCCGATTTTCTGAAAGGTTAAGCTTTTCTAGTTTTATGAGCTTCGCTATCTCCGGGGGAAGTTCAGTTAGACGATTCTGCTCAAGGTTAAGCTCTCGTAAATTTCTGAGCTTCCCGATCTCTGAGGGAAGCTCAGTTAGACGATTCTGCACAATGTCAAGCTTTGTCAAATTTGTCATTTTCCCTATCTCCGAGGGAAGCCCAGTTAGACGATTTCGATCAAGGTTTAACTCCCGCAGGTCAGTGAGATTCCTTATCTCTGAAGGAAGTTCAGTTAGTCCATAGTCTGAATAGTAAAAGTTTCTCGTTGAAAGGTTAACCTTTTGTAGCTTCGAGAGCTTCCATATCTCTTTTGGAAGCTCGCAAAGCCAATTGTTAGAAATATCAATCTCTTGCAGATTTGTGAGATTCCCTATCTCCACAGGAAGGCTTTTAATCAAGTTGTCAGAAAGGTTAAGTTTTCGCAAGCGTATAAGATTTCCTATCTCCGGCGGCAGACTCTCTATACGGTTTCCTGTAAGGTTCAGCTTTATTAGTTTTGTTAGGTCCCCGATTTCTGGTGGAATCTCTGATAGCCGATTTTTCAATATGTAAAGTTTTTCAAGTCTTGTAAGTTTCCCGATGTCCTGCGGAATATCTGTCAACTGATTTTCAGTAAGGTAAAGCTCTAGTAAATCTGAGAGTTCCCCGATTTCCGGCGGCAATTCAGTGATCAGAAGACCTAATATACCAAGACGAACATTGCCTGATGAGATACATTCTTTTATTAAGCTTATAAACTCATTCTTATGCATAGTTCTCCATATATAATTTATTCCTGTTTTTAAGGTAATAAAAGCTCGTAGGAAGCCCTACTACCTAAAGAACCGAAAGTGAGAGTTTCCACATATCCGGCTCACGCCTATTCCTATAGAGGCGTACGTTCCACATCTGGCCTTCTAATAAATGACCGGCCGCCAGCTTCACCAATATCGCTCTCATGATATAACTCGATTAATGGGTGTTGCAATTTCATATCTTCTTATACATATACAACTGCCAGACATATAATGGGTATATCTGCCAGATCTATCACCTTTTGACAAAATGACGGCTGTTTCTTCGAGAGCTATTTCAAGACATGGTAGTATATGCAGGCCTGCAGCGGCTTCAGCTAAGTCATAAAGCATATATCCTTTCCAGCGCTCTTGTAATTCCTGCTTCCTAAATCTTTTATAATTGTATTTTGCATCTTTGTAACTGAACGTTGGAATATTATCGTATATGTCGCCCAATATATCAAAAGTGTTATACTTTATTATAAGTTTCTTAATCCGTGGGTGTTTGAACCCATTTTTAAAAACTGCATCGTTTCCATATTTTTCTACTAGTTTTTCAACGTTAGATATTTGAGTTTCTTTTAACACATCTTTATAGCGTTTCCGCACAGACTTTTTGAGTTTTATTGTTTCCTCCTCAGATATTTGCATTGTTCTAAGAGTTACAATATAGAAAGAAGAATCTTTTTCTATACAAGTTGTTTCTATGTCCTTGACGTTTAATATTCTACGGTTCATTGCATTATTCCTCACAATAATAAGGGTTTATGAGATACTTGTTATTCAGAGCAACCTGCCCACAGAACAAGCTTATTACTTTTTTTGCCTGTTATCGCAACAAGTACTTAGATTTCACTACATTTTTTGGCGAGATGGTGGCAGATGTGTTATACTATCCTTGCGAAGAGATCGTTTTACACTCTACAACTCCGGCAAGGCTTAAAAAGCCCTTGCCGGATACCATCCTGGCAACTTTTCAAATGCTTTACCTCCTTATTTTGTATAGTATCATTAATAAACCTCCTCACCGAAAATGAACTTATTATAATTTACTATAAAACAAAATAAATATATATGTCAAGTAGATATATTTAGCAATATCAAAATAAAAATTAATTCCTACGACAGGAGTCCCGTGTATAGTGTTTATTAACACGCTTGTCAAGTATTAATTTTCAAACTCAATAACCCATGAACACTATAGCATTAATTGATAGGATGATATATAACATTACAAACCTATTCTTCAAACAACCGTTGACTACTAATGCATAATATCTGAGTTATTTGCAATATAAATAATACGGTTAATAATATGCATAATTTTTCGATATCTATTTTTAAGGACTTAATTATTATGGAGTTGGTATTATAATAAGTAATATGCATAAGAATAGTGTGGGTATATATCAAAGGAAAGTGGCGCGCTTTATTGTCGTCCATTGAAAAGAGTTACGTAGCATTTCCACACAACCCGTACTATTACATCTTTGTGTTATTTTTCTGCGCAGATGCTTAAATTTAAAATATCCGAGAAGTCCCTAACTTTACAATTAGCACCCTCCTGTAAACCGATATCGTATAGTAGTTTATAAATCCACATTCGTAAAATACCTGTAACGTTATTTTTTAGTATTTGTGTTATATGAAGAACGTTTTGTAATGCTATTTGTCCATAGCGCACGTAAGAAAGAGGTATAATGTTTTATTCAATAAATACCGGCAAATTGTCTAAAATAGAGGATGATTCGTACAGGAACATGCTCATGGACGGAAAAGA
>JADFXO010000212.1 GCA_015233485.1 Nitrospirota bacterium | reverse complement strand
ACACATATTATATGTCGCACGACAAGAGCAATGCTTAAGATAGCGGTTGTGGACGGGCAAGGCGGCGGAATCGGGAGTGTTATAGTAAGAAGGCTGCGCGACGATTTTGGCGACGAGCTGGAAATCGTAGCCCTGGGTACGAATTCGGCGGCTACTGCCTCTATGCTCAGGGCTAAGGCCAACAAAGGCGCAACGGGCGAAAACGCCATTGCGGTAAACGTCAGTAAGGTAGACGTTATCCTTGGCCCGATAAGTATCATCATGGCTGATTCCATGATGGGGGAGTTGACGCCCCCGATGGCACGCTCCATTGCATGTGCGAAGGCAAAGAAGCTCCTCCTGCCGCTGAATCAGGAGGGCCTTGAGGTCATTGGCGTGGTCAGAGAGCCGCTGCCACATTTGGTTGACAGCCTTGTTGAGAGGATTGCATTATTATGTAAGGAGGTAAAAGATGTGTGAAGCAAACGTATATATAGATGAGCATGACGGCAAGGGTGAAATCCTTTATTTAGAAAACGTTGACGTTATACGACCGGAAGATGGCAAGCTGTTCATCAAAAACCTGTTCGGTGAGCAAAAGTTTTTCGACGGACAAATAAAAGAGATATCACTCATAAAGCACAGAATCGTACTCACAAGAAAATAAACGGGATAGATTATGAGCCAATTGCAAAATACTGTAGCTCTCTGTACCTACAACATTCTGGATTCCCGTTTTCACGGGAATGACAGACCGTGGGATATGCCGTTCTGTTGTCATTCCCGCGAAAGCGGGAATCCATTCTTTAAACTGGACACATTTGTTCATTTGGCAAATGGCTCTTATAATCGGTCGATGGGATAGATGGATTTAATAGAACAGCTTAGGTGGCAGGACATACTGGACATACTCCTTGTGTGGCTGGTGCTTTACAGGGTACTCCTGCTGATACGGGGGACGCGCGCCGTTGAGATGCTCATAGGAATCGGAGTGCTTCTGGCAATGTCGCTGGTGGCGGGATATCTTAAGATATACACAATAGACTGGCTGATACAGAGCTTTTGGGCATACATAGTCATAGCGGTTATAGTGTTGTTCCAGCCGGAGATAAGGCGGGCGCTGGCGCAGATGGGAAAGTCCCCGTTTTTCCGGCCTACATCGGCTGAGGAGCTGAAATCCCTCGACGAGATCGTAAAATCGGCTGCGTCCCTTTCGGCCAGAAAAATCGGCGCCCTGATAATCCTTGAGCGTGATACGACACTGAAAGACTACATCGAAATCGGGACATATCTCGACGCGCGTGTTACAAGGGAACTGCTACTAAGCATATTTCATCCCACATCGCCAATTCACGACGGAGCGGTTGTCATAAGCGGAAACAAGATAGTTGCCGCGGGGTGTTTTTTGCCGATAACATTCAGGCCGGACATAGACAGACTCCTCGGCACCAGACACCGGGCAGCCCTTGCCATAACTGAAGAGACGGACGCCATAGTGGTAATCGTATCGGAGGAGACAGGAACCATATCAACCGCCATTGCCGGCGAGATTGAAAAGAGACCCGATATGGCCCATTTGAGAAACATATTGACCGACATATTTGCAGCCCATGGGAAAAAACACAAATGAAGAAATTTTTCACAGAAAATACGGATCTCAAGCTGATTACCCTCGTACTTTCCCTGATCCTGTGGTTTATTGTCACACTCAAGGGACAGTCCGAGGTGATAATGGAGCTTCCCGTCGAATATAGGAACATCCCCAAAGGCGTCGAAATAACCAAGACCAGCGCCAAATTCGTCAATGTCTCCATAAAGGGGCAAGAGAAAATCGTGAAGAATCTCCTGCCAAAGGATATAAATGTGTTTGTCGATCTGTCAAAGGTAAAGCAAGGCGAGACGATGTTTTATTTTACGAAGGACAATGTTAAATTACCTCCATCGTTGACACTGGTCAAGATTAATCCGTCCAATATCATAGTACACACGGAGGAGGTCTTTACCATGTCAATGCCGGTAAAGCCTATCATAAAGGGCGAGCCGAAAAAAGGCTTTGCCATTAGTGATATAACGGTCATACCGGATGAAATCTCCGTCGAGGGTGCGCGCCAGGCACTAAACAAGTTAGAATATATCGAAACCGAACCTGTTAATGTTAAAGGCGCAGACGCAGCCTTTGAGAAAAGCGTCCGTCTTGTGCTAAAGGACAGGAGCTTGATCTATCAAAACGACGTCGTAAAGATTAAAATAATAATAGTGGGAGAGAAGAAATGAAACTTTTCGGCACAGACGGCATAAGGGGGACAGTAAACACATATCCCATCACGCCTGAGGTGGTTGTCAGAGTAGGTATGGCCATAGGCAAGATATTGCATAAGAAACACGGCAAAAATATGATACTAATAGGAAAGGACACCAGGCTTTCAGGATATATATTAGAGAGCGCCCTGACTTCGGGCATATGTTCGATGGGCATGAACGTGACACTGGTAGGCCCGCTGCCAACTCCTGGTATCGCATATCTGACAAAATCGCTCCGGTTTGATACCGGCATCGTCATCTCCGCCTCACACAACCCCTATCAGGACAACGGCATTAAGATATTCAGCGCCGAGGGATTTAAACTCCAGGACTCGCTGGAGGAGGAGATTGAGAGCCTTGTACTGAGTGATAAATTCACGATGGAAAACCGCCCCGGAAATAAAATCGGAAAGGCCTACAGGCTTGAAGACGCAACGGCCAGATACATAGAATACGTGAAATCGACCATTCCCAGAGAGGCAATATTCGACGGCCTGAAGGTAGTTATCGACTCCGCAAACGGCGCTGCCTACAAGGTCACCCCCACGCTACTTGCCGAACTCGGCGCTCATGTCATCAGCATACACGATAAACCCGACGGCAAGAACATAAACGCAAATTGCGGCTCCCTGCATATAGACAGACTCGCCGAATATGTCGTAAAACACCACGCCCACATAGGCGTTGCCCACGACGGCGATGCCGACAGGACATTGTTTTGCGACGAACACGGCAACATCGTCGACGGCGACATGATAATGGCCATTTGGGCAAAGGAACTCAAGACAGAGGGGAAACTCAAACAGGACACCGTAGTCTCAACCATCATGAGCAACCTGGGGCTTGAGCACTACCTGCAAAAACACGGCATTAAACTACTGCGCACACAGGTGGGAGACAGGTTCGTAGTGGAAAAAATGCTTGCAACCGGCTGCAACTTCGGCGGTGAGCAGTCAGGACATATCATCATGCTGCAACTAAACACCACCGGTGACGGCCCTATCTCCGCCGTCCAGGTGCTCAACATCGTAAATAAAGCAAAGAAGACCCTGTCTGAGCTGGTCAAAGACGTAACGCTCTACCCGCAGGTGCTGATAAACGTAAAGACCGCGGTCAAAAAACCGGTTAAAGAGTGCCCCGATGTGCTGGCAGCCATTGCCGCGGCAGAAAAACAACTCGAAGGCACTGGCAGGGTACTGGTACGTCCATCTGGAACTGAGCCCAAAATCAGGGTCATGCTTGAAGGCACAGACATGGAGCAAATACAGAAATTAGGCGAAACCATAGAGCAGGCGGTCAAACGAGCCATGTCCTGAGATGTGGCTATTTCTCTCCTTCATCTTAGGGGTCACGCTCTTTTACGGCAAGCTGTATTTTCCCGTATGCGCGGCCTTTGTAACCATCTGCATACTGGTTTTATTTCTGTTAAAGAAGGGGTTGCCGCCTAAACTTTTTATTATCTTATCCATCGGATTCTTCTATGCGTGGCTTCGATATGAGCCAATCGAACTAAATTCCAAATCGCCTCCCGATGAGTTAATCGTAACCGGAGTATTTACCTCACTGCCTGTAAAAGTCGAACATCAGTCATTCAGACCCGTCGTAAAAAACCCGTCGTTTCAGCAGGATTTTGAGGTTATAACCCCATCTCCCGCGGGTTTATTCAAAAACCCCATCTCTATTTTCTATACGCGTCCAATGGGGTTTATGCCCGGGACAGAGGCCTCTCTGTTAGCGCGTATGAAGTCGTACAGACCTCCGCAGATACCCGGAGGCTATTCATTTGACACAAGATGGAGCGGCACTGTCAAAAAATTCTTAACGGTGAAAGACTCCGATTCCACCATCTGGTTTTTCGAAAGACAGCGTCTGCGCCTTGCCAGAGTCTTTGACGCGGCCTTCTCCGGCGACGTCCCAAGTGTCGTTAAGGCCATCACTATTGGGGATACGTCCGGCATAAGCGACGAGCTAAGGGAGAGTTTTAGGGCAACCGGCCTTACATACCTGTTGTGCATCTCCGGGATACATTTCGGAATGCTTATTGTCCTGATTTTTTGGATTTGCAATCTCATCGTCTGCCGCTTGCCTTATAATTTCTTGCTCAGAATGACAATCCGGATAAGCACGAAACAGTTGTCGGCGATATTGACACTCCCCATAGTTACCGCGTATTTATTAATCTCAGGGATGCACGTTCCGGCCCTGCGGTCGTTTATAACAAGCGGGCTTTTTCTTACCGGCCTTATTCTTTGCAGAAAGGGATATTGGAAAAACACACTGGCACTTGCCGCGTGTATCATAGAGCTTCTTGACCCGGAGTCGATATTTACGGCATCTTACCAGCTTTCTTTCTTTGCGTGCCTGTTTATAGGGCTGGCGTCAGACAAATACGGCTATCACTTCACAGAACATGAAAAACCCCGCGGCATGAAGATTCCCTCGTTTTACTCCATAGACAGATTTTTCGCCTATATCAAAAAATCAGACTCTAAAATACATACCTATATGACCCGATCATTTGCCTACATGAGGGATACGCTTATCGTATCGCTGGCGGCCACGCTGGGCACAATGCCGATAATCCTCTATGCCTTCCACAGTGAATCTACCGTTTCGATGCCGGCCAATATGATAGCTGTGCCGTACATGTGCCTGATAATAACTCCCATCGTACTGTTCAGCTCTTTTATATATCTCGTAACCGGATTTTTTCCATTTGCCTGGATAATCGGCCTGTTTACAAAAAATATGCTTGACATAATAGATTGGTTTGCCCGCATTCCATATTCATCGATAAACGTGAAGGCATTTCCTTTTATATTTGTAATAGCCGCATATGCGATATTAGTGTGTTTTTACCTGAGAAAGACTCGATTATTTATCAGCGCGTCGGTAGTTTTTGGGGGTCTGGTAATTTTTTATTACCTTGCTGTCTATCCCAACACGCTTATCGTCACATTTCTTGACGTCGGACAAGGGGACTCCGCCCTTGTAGAGACACCACACGGCAAGTCCATAGCCATAGACACCGGCAGCAACGGCAGACAGCTTGAGGGATACCTGCGGTACAGGGGAAAGAACACCCTCGACGCCATGATATTAAGCCACGGCGACAGCGACCACATCGGCGGGCTGCCGAATATACTGAGAAAATTTGACATAAAATACCTGATAGACAATGGCATGATTGCCCATAAAAGACAAGACTTGCAGCTCTTACGGGGAAGGCACATCGTCCTGAAACGCGGCGATATCCTCAACATAGACAACGTAACGCTCTTAGTACTTCACCCGCCCGAGGACTTAGGCGGCCTGGGCCTGATAAATAAAAGGACGAACAACAACACATCCCTTGTTGTCAAAGTTACGGGGGCGCATACGTCGTTTCTATTCACAGGGGATTTAGAAACAGAGGGTGAAGATGTCATCATAGGGTTAAAAGAGAAGCTGCGCTCAGATGTCCTGAAGGTATCGCACCACGGCAGCAGGAGGGCCACGTCGGAGGAGTTTATATCCTACCTGCACCCATCGCTTGCGGTAATAAGCGCGGGCAGAGACAATCACTTCGGCCATCCGACCAAAGAGGTCTTATACAATCTAAGGGCAACTCCCACATATCGGACAGACCGCCAGGGGGCAATCCTCGTGCGCGAAACCTCACGGGGGTTTAAAGTGAAAACGCAGTTCGACTATGAATTAATAAAAACCACGATATTCGAAGAAGAGTTGAAAAATATCAAGAGGGTTGTTACAGTGTGGTAAACGCCAATTCCCATTTTTACACTTCTCTATCAAATATTAAAGCGCTGAAGCAAGTATATTTTCTTTTTCCCTTTTAGTTAAAACTGAATAGTCTATAATTTCATTAATTTTTGATTTATATAGTTTATTAATTATATCTTTTATTTCATCAGATAGTCCTGTATTATCAAGATACTTAGCTGAAGAAAAATCAGGTCTATCGATAGTTAAGTCATACTTAATAAAATAGAATCTATTTGGATTATTACCTATGCAAGAGAGTAAATCAAAATAAAGATTTATTACCTCCGTGGTTTCAGAAGAATTTTCATGTATAGCCTTCCATAAAACATCTAAGTGTAAAAAAGGGTTGTCATGCCCAATAGAAATGATCAGCAAACCATCAGTAATCGGCTCCGCATAAAAATAAGACCTATTGTCTTGTTTATATTTAAACTTTCTCATTTGAATAATATTTTCACATCTGGTTCAATATTTCTTATTAATTCAATAGCCTCATCTAATATACACGGTGGATTTATTCTGGCCTTAAAACCTAAGGAGGGACAGGGCAAATCAAATAATTCTGGACAATTATGAATCGACAGTAGTATCATCAGTGGTATGGACAGGAGTTATGTTGAAGAAGTAGAA
>JADFXO010000211.1 GCA_015233485.1 Nitrospirota bacterium | reverse complement strand
AGCTGAAAGAGATCAGATCAAAAACAAGCTTAATGGTGTATTTAAGACTATGAAATTATTGTAAACGTCCAAAAGGAGATGTATTATATTAGTATGAAGGCCAATACGCAATTTTTACCTCAAACCGACGAGCAGGAATTCAATGTAGTTTTGATGCCAAAAATGGCAATGGATAGATTGCAAATAGTTGCGCGAGAGAAAGGGATTAGTGAGGTTGATGCGTTGAATGAGGCTATTTCCGAATATGTTGAAAAAAGGAGTCTATAAATGCTGAGAAAGATTTTTGAGGCAATTACGAAAAAAAAGTTAAAAGAAGAGGTTAATGATTATACATGGTCGTTCATTGATAAAAAGTCAACGCACGAAGATATTTTGAAAAAGTTGGAGGAAATGAAATGATAGGGATTCTTGGCGGGATGGGTGCTGCTGCTGGCCTTGATTTGGCAGGTAAGCTTGTAAAAGAGTGTCAAGCAAGAGGGTGTAAAAAAGACACCGATTTTCCCGAGTTTGTTCTCTATAACCTTTTGACATCTGGAATAACGGAAGCTGGTGTCACTGACGAGGCAGTACTCGAAAAGGATTTAAGAAAAGGAGTTAGTTTCCTGCAATATTGTGGTGCTGACGCAATAGTAATAGCTTGTAATTCTGCCCACAGGGTTTATGAAAAAGTTAAAAATGTAACCGGGGCTAACATTTTCAGTATCGTCGAGGCCGCAATTGAGGTTGTTGGAGACAGAAGATATGGGCTTATAAGCACGAAAACCACCAGAGATTTTGGCTTGTACGAAAATGCCATAACCGTATCTGATAACAGACAGCAACAGCTTGAGCTTGCCATTGACCACGCTACTACAGGAAGTATCAACAAAAACGACTTGCAGAACGTAGAAGATATAATAACTGAGCTTTGCATCAATGGAGCTGAGGTAGTCGTTGTTGGGTGTACCGAACTTCCACTTGTTGTTCCACCCTTGGAAAATTTGATTGATGCTGGTGAGTGTGTTATCAAGAAAATTTGTGATTGGAGAAAAATATGAAATATGTATTTTTTGTCGATCAGTGCTATTCGTACCCGATGATTAAGCATCTTTTGGACGAGGGACAGGATGTGTCGATAGCAACTGTTCCGAGTTCAAGCAATTATATGCCCGGAGATACTGAAGAGTCGTCAAGCGATAAAAAAGAGGATGATATTAATTTTTCGTGTTACGATGGGTTGGTGACAAAAACTAATGTGGATACAATGGTTGAAACTTTAAAGAATGTTACAAACAAGGAAGACTATTTTATTTTCTTTGAAGGAAACGAAATGTATCCGTTGGTTGAGGTACTTATTAAAATGGGATTTACCCAAGGGCTTCTGCCAACCAGTTTGTATAATAGGTTGGAAAAAGACCGTGATCTTGGAAAGAAGATAGTACAGAAATTTTACAAGGATGTTATAGTTGCCGAGAAATTTATATTCAGCAAGGTTGATGAGGGTATTAAAAAGGTTCAGGAGGGAAACGATGTTTTCGTTCTAAAGGGAAATGGCGATTTCGGAGATACAATTGTTCCAAGAACTGATAATCCTGAAATAGCGAAAAAGCTTTTGACGAACATGCTGGATAGGTACAAGGCCGACTACGAAAAGCAGGGTTTCGTTCTGGAGAAGAAGATTCTCGGTGGTCTTGAGGTTTCCCCGACAATAGTATTCTGGAACGGAAAGCCTGTTTACTCGGTAGCGGAGTTTGAAAGCAAGGAGATTGGCGCTGGGAATATAGGTGTTATGAAGGGTGGAAACCTTGTTGTAAGCGTTCGGACAGATTTGAATTGCAAGTTGAATCAGATAGCATTTCCAGAAGTGATTTACAAGCTTGCGGAGAGGCAGCCGGGGTTTGCCATTTACGATGCAGGGTTGCTTTACAAAGACGACAAGTTTTACTTTTTAGAATACTGTGGTATGCGACCGGGGTACGATTCGATTTATGCGCAGATTGCAATGAGTCAAGATAGAAAGCTTTCACTAAACGATTATTTTACCGATATTATGAAAGGGAAAAGCCCGATTAAAAACAAGTATGGTGTGGCAATACGTCTTTTTAACATTGAAGGTGACAGAGAAAAGACGCACGATGCAAAATCTGACAGGGTTCTTCTTTGGGATGAAAGTGTAAACGATAACCTGTTTTTGTATAGAATAAAGAAGCTCGAAAGTGACATCGTTGTGGTTGGTGGGTTTGATTTTTTTGGTGTTATGACTGCTGCCGGTGATACTATGGAAAAGGCGGTAGATGATGTTTATAAAAGAATAGCCATGTTGAGTTTTGAGCGTTTATACTATAGACCAAAATTTGATTTTCTTTCAACGGAATACCCCAATTCGATTCCGAACAGGCTGAAAGCCGTGGAAAAATATCTATGAACATTATCATTAAAATAGTTGAGCAGAAGGAGCAGAAGTTTTTGACACAGGGTGATTGGCGTCCGGATGAACATGGCGATATGATAATTACGATTACGAAATGTCCTGATTGGAGACACGAAGCTGGAATTGCGGTTCACGAGCTTGTCGAGCTGTATATTAGTAAGAATCTCGGTATAACCATAGAGCAATGCGATGAGTTTGATGCTATGTACGAAGAAGGTTACAGGTCTGGTAAAATTCCTTTGAATAAGGAACCGGGGTATGATAAAAAATGTCCGTACTTTTTGGGTCATGTGTGGGGAGACAGATTTTCCTTTGTTCTTCTGTGGCTTCTTGGAGTTAAATGGAAAGATTATGTTCGGGAAACCGATAAACTGATAGAGGATTTTGTTAAACTCAACTGATAGGAGGATAGTATGCCAAAAGGCATAAAGTTAAAAGAAGCTCCGGCCCAAGAGAGCGAAAATTGTTCAGGTGTCTCCGTCCTTGCGGCAGAGACCCCTGATGTACATGTTGATGTCCCAGAGGTAGATCAAGGGATGCTTGAAACCGAAAGAGAAATTCGCAGAATAGAAAGAGAGACGAGAATGTCGGTAGAAAATGATAAAAAAAAGGGGGTTCCTCCTGAAGCTTCCATAGTGTCGGCAGAACAGCTTTGGAAAGATGTTGAACTTCGTTTGATGAGGGTAAGAAATCTTACCGCACCAGTGATGCAGGCTTTAAAACAAAGACACGTTATTGACATCAAAGCTAAAGCAAGGGAGGTTCAGCAATGGGCGAATTACCTTGTGGATTCAGCAGATAAACTATAACCGTTCAAGGGCGCTGTTGCTCTTGTAGAAGCCCTCTGTAAACTTATAAACCAACCATCGTAAGTGCAGGGGGTTTCTTTTTAGATTGACAATGTAAAATTTTTCTGATATATTTAAACGGTATGATAACAATTGAAAGATCAGTGCCTATTTTAATCAAGTCTGGAAACCAGTTGGCTGGTCGTCATTGGGCACACAAGAAAGGATACAGAGATCGTATATTTCGTGATATATCATGGTTTTTCCTTACACCAGATGTTCCAAAAGATATTTTTAAGAAGCATGTTATAGTTGAGATAACACGGGTAATGCCAAAAGGATGCAAGAAATACGATGACGAAAATTTTTCGTGGGGGCTAAAGCCTGTTTTCGATTTTTTGAAGCAGAATGGGTGGATATACGAAGATTCCCCAAAATGGGTGACAAGAAGATATAATCAAGTTAGAGCTGTCGATCTTGGTAAAAAGGACGTAGAGTTCGGAATAATAATAAAGATTATGTATCCAGAACAAGGTGAAACAGTAGAACTCGATGCAACTGGAGAGTATAAATGGAAGCAATGTGGAAAGGGTTCTTTGAATTCTTAGAGAAATTTCATTTTGGGCAGATTTCTTCGCTGTTGGTTTTGATAACGTGCTTGTTTTTGCTTGTATGCATAGCTTTAAAGCCAACGGTTAAAATAGGTAAATTTTGTTTTTCTGTTGGTAAAAACAGAAAAATCCCTCATTTGGACTGTCCTTTTAGCTCCGACTTTTTTCATGTAGTATCAAAGACAACAGAGTTGGTGACAAGGATGTGCTATCTCGAAAACGTAGTTAAGCTCGATAAGCAGATGAGTTATGTGGAGGAAAAATTTATAATTATAAAGTCTATTCTGATGAATAATTTTTCGGAATTACTTTTGGAGAAAATTAATACTGGTGTGCCTGTAAGTGATGATTACCAGATTTATGAAAGGTACATTGATTCTTTATTGAATGATGAAATCAAAAAAAGAGTTAGAGTGTCTTTTATAAACAATGGGTTTGTTGATTTAAGTGATACCGAATTCAGGGTGTATGTAAAAGACAAATGCAATTATTTTTTCGATCTTTCTGTGCAAACTGTTGATAGGTGGTATATAAGCGGTAAAATGGTTGTTCCGAGAGAAGAAGTAAAGGCTTCTGTTTTCAGACTAAAGTATAGCTTCACCGATTTTGCGTTTGATATTTACAGCAATGCTGTTAGGGTAATTAAGGAAACCGAAACAGAAAAAGACAGGATGAAAAAAGAGCTTGAAAATTTTTGCTTGAAAATTATTGGCAAAGATAAAAAGTAGTGGTATAATATTATTGGAGGTAAACGATGGGAGCAATCATGGAAGCACTACAAAAAGCAGTTCAGTCCATCCTTGCTATAGGTATTGTAGTTGCCGTATTTGTTTTGTTCTATGCTATTTTGTTCAGAGGTGTGGCTGGAACGGAAAAGGACATAATTCTTTTTGTTCTTGGAAGCGCTACATCTATTGTTACCCAAATAGTATCTTTCTATTTTGGATCGTCTAAAGATTCTCACGACAAGACTAAAACGATTGACGCTCTTTCTGCTCCGACACCGCAGAAACTGGAAGAAAATAATGAAGCTGGCAAGCCGCAGTGATTGGAAGATATTTTTCTGGATTGCCGTCGGAGTGTTGATTGTAATAATTTCGCAGTATTTGGGAAAATAAAAAAAATATTTATAAAAACATATTGACAGATTGAAATTTTTTTTATATATTATAACTACGATTAATTCACTTTAGGAGAAATTGTGCAAAGAATAACCCATATATCAAAACATGCGAAGTGGCAGGAACCAAGCTGTTTTACGACAGCATTGGTCATGTCAGGGTTACGCCTTAATGATAGTATTAATTCGTATCCGAGACATGGAGGTTTCCTAAAATAACGCAAGATAGTAACCTTGGTTATCACAGGAAGCCTCCGAGAAACCTCGGGGGCTTTTTTATTTTAATGTGTTCTTTGACATAACGAAAGCGCGTAGAACTTAACGGGAAATGGTGTAATCTGGTAGCATTCGTGCTTTGGGAGCATGAAGTGGGGATTCAAATTCCTCTTTCCCGATTTTATTGGTGTGCAGCTCGATTGGCCGAGCACGCGGCTGTTAACCGTGAGGTTGTGGGTTCGAGGCCCACCGCACCAGCCATTTATGCAGTTGGTTGCACACAAATTATCGCGGGTTCGTCTAATCTGGTAGGATGCAAGGCTCATAACCTTGAGATGGCGTTCAACTCGCCAACCCGCAACCATTTTAGCAACATAGCTCAGTCGGTAGAAGCGTCTGGCTCATATCCAGAAGGTCAAGGGTTCGAGTCCCTTTGTTGCTACCAATTCTCGGAGGGGTTGGTTCAAATCCAGCCATTCGCGTTACCAGAGTCGTGATTGCGCACACGGGTGGTCAAGAGTCATGGAAGGCCAGCGAATGTGGTGTAGTGGTAGCACACCGGGCACATTTCAGTGTAGATCGTAAGATCGAAAAACGGGGCGTTGCAGCACGCCCACAAGCCCAAAAGGGTGGAGACTGAAAGGCAAAGAATTTTACAGGCGTATAGAAAAGTGGAAATTCACTTGGCCGCAACCCAAGCACCGGGGGTTCGAGTCCCTCTACGCCTTCCATTTTAAGGAGGATTTGGCGAATTGGTACGCCATCCCGTTTGAGGCGGGACAAGCCGAAAGGCTATGGGAGTTCGAGTCTCTCATCCTCCGCCAGTTTTGGAGACAGTCCGGTTGGTCGAGGGGCATGTTTCGAGAACATGTAAAGCTGAAAGGCTCCAGAGGTTCGATTCCTCTTGTCTCCGCCATTCAAATGAAGGAGGATGTATGGACGAAAAGAGGTTGCTTTACTGAGTGTAAGCAGGATTTGTTGATGGCGCATCATGTTCTTGACGCTTGTTGGGGCCATTATGATGATGGTTCAGACTTACTGGTAAACGAGAGCATTTTGTTTGATATCGTATACAATACTGCTCTGCGGAATATCGAAAAAAGTATAAAGGCCATTGATCGCATTACAGGTGGAACTTGCAAGAATTTTGAAAATCAGTGTAGCTGTGATTCGATTTATGGTGGTGCTTGCAAAGATAGCCAAAAGGCGTTCTGGGAGGCCCGAAAGCTTGTTGAAGAAAAGGGTAAGCGATGGAACGATTGGCACAGGGATAAATAAGTTTATGGTGACGGTAGCTTAAATGGTTAAAGCCCTACGCTGTGAACGTAGATGATGTCAGTTCGACTCTGATCCGCCACCCCAGTTTTGCCGCCTTATTTCAGTTGGAAGAATATCTGGCTTACATCCAGAAGATTCGGCGGTTCGAGCCCGTCAGCGCCTACCATTTCAATGCCGATGTAGCTCAGTTGGTAGTAGCAACGGTTTCGTAAACCGTAGGGCGGGGGTTCGAACCCCTTCATCGGCTTTTTTATTTGCCCATATGGCTCAGTTGGAAGAGCACCATCTT
>JADFXO010000210.1 GCA_015233485.1 Nitrospirota bacterium | reverse complement strand
TGGATTCGGTAATTGTCTTGTCACGTATTATTGTTATCTTGCGGTCAGGATTATGGCTGATACGCAGGAGTATCTTAAATATCAGTTCGGCCTCCCCCTCTGCCCCGATGGAGGAGGCGGTCTCATCGGCAGTAAATGCCTTGCCCTTATTTGTTATAAGATGGTTTAAGGCAGCATTTTGGAGCGTAACCACTGACCCCGCGGCCTTTTTCCCTGCCTCAACGCCCGGCTGGTGATACGCGTTTATATTTATCATGGAGGCATAGAAGCCGACCGCCCTTTCGTACAGGGCTATGAGCACTCCTAAGGAAAACGCGTCGATTTTGTCGATTGTGATAGTCATAGATTCCCTCGCGCTGCCGGTGAGGGCGGCACGCGTGCCAAGGGCAAAGGCGCTGAGGTAGTCCCCTGTGGTGAAGTCTCCCTCGACGGCCATTGAGCTGCCTTCCCTGTCTTTGAGGACTTCAACAAAGGTTACGAAGAAATTATTGACGCCGTCTCTGAGCTGCTGGATGTAGGCGTGCTGGTCTGTGGAGCCTTTGTTGCCATAGACGGTTATTCCCTGGTTTACGATATTTCCGGCGAGGTCTTTCTCCTTGCCGAGGGATTCCATGATAAGCTGCTGCAGGTATTTCGTAAAGAGATGAAGGCGGTCTTTGTATGGAAGGATGACCATGTCCTTAGCGCCCTTTCCTTTGGTGGCATAGTGCCACATCAGGGCGAGGATGGCCGACGGATTTTCCATGGTTTTCCTTGAACGCGTTGCCTCGTCACAGTGTCTTGCCCCTTTGAGAATCGAATCTATGTCAAGTCCCTGAAGCGCGGCAGGCAGGAGCCCTACTGCCGATGTCTCAGATGTCCTGCCACCTACCCAGTCCCACATAGGGAAGCGTTTAAGCCATCCATCGGCTGTTGCAATCTTATCGAGCTTGCTGTCTTTGCCCGTTACGGCAACAGCGTGCTTTGCGAAGTTCAATCCCATCGTCTCATAGGCGCGCTTTGCCTCAAGCATTCCATTTCTCGTCTCAAGGGTTGAGCCACTCTTTGAGATTACAAGTGAGAGAGTCTGCCCGAGGCTCGGTCCTATTTGGCCAAGCACGAAGTCCATGCCGTCGGGGTCTGTGTTATCGAAGAAGTAAACATCCATCGGGTCATGCGGCGTGCCGGCGGCGGCGGCGGCAAACTGCGGCCCTAGGGCGGAGCCTCCGATTCCTATAACAAGGACGTTCTTAAACGTGTTTCCCTTTTCGGATGTTATCTTGCCCGTGTGTATGTCGTGTGAGAATTCCTTTATTGCGGCTAGTGTATCTGATATTTCCGACTTTATCTCTTTGTCCGGGGCAAGGGATGGGTTTCTGAGCCAGTAGTGCCCGACCATGCGGCCTTCGTCCGGGTTTGCGATTGAACCGGCCTCAAGTTTTTGCATATCATCAAAGGCCTTTTGCGCGTGAGGCTCCATTTTCTTCATAAAGTCATCGCTAAAGTTCATCCGGCTTATGTCTATCATCAGGCCAAGATTTTCGTTGATATAAAGGTATTTCTTATATCGTTTCCAATAATCGGTATTTTTCACGTTTTCCGATATCTGAACCGTATTTGAACCCGGCACCCTGCGTACGGCTATGACGACAGATTCTATAGTCTGACCACCTATCAGCGCGTTGATAGATATCTTCTGGCTAAGCACGCTGTCAGAGGCCTTTCCGATGTCTTTTATTCTTACGGGATAGCCGTTTTGATAGGCTACAATCAGCGGTTCATACTGCTTTGCCTTATAGAGCTGCCCTTCGCTGCGTATCGTATATTGTTTATATTTGTCGGCGTCGAGACTTCCTGTTGGTTTAATGACGTTTCCCTGGCTTATAGCGGTAACTACCTGGTCTATTCCGATGCCTTTAGAGGCCAGAGAATTAGGGTTTACCATTATTCGAACAGCGTACTTAGTGCCATAGACATCGACTTTGGCAACGTCGCTGAGCATTGAAATCTGCTGCCCTATTATTGTATTGGCGTAGTCGTATAGTTCGGCCTCCGTCATTGTCGCCGAATAAATCGCGTAGTACATAATGGGATTGTCGGACGGGTTATATTTACTGTACGTGGGCGGTGTGGGCATTGTAGGCAAAATCCCCTGAACCGCGCTTATCTGCGTATTGACGTCCTGGGCGGCAGCGTCAATGTTTCTGTCGAGGTTGAACTGGATAGTGATAGTGGTCGAACCCGCGGTGGATGCGGACGTCATGGAGCTTATGCCCTGAATCTGGGAAAACGACTTTTCAAGCGGTGTTGCGACGGTTGCCGCCATCGTATCGGCGGTTGCCCCAGGGTATGAGGCCGTAACATTAATCGTCGGGTACGCGACACTCGGCAGATTACTAATAGGCAGCTTATCATAGCTGACCAGACCAAAGACAAATATCCCAAGCATAACAATCGTCGTCATGACGGGACGCCTGATCCAGATATCGGAGAGGTTATGAGATCTGTCGGCGCTTCTCTTTTCGGTCATTTCTTTTCTTGAGGGCCTTTTGCGGCCGTCGCGTTATCTGAGCCGTCACCGGGTTTTTTAACAGATACCTTGAACCCCGGCTTGAGTTTCAGCTGCCCGTCCGTCACCACTGTCTCACCGGCGTTTACGCCCGATTCAATCACCAATTCCTCGCCGGCTTCTCTGGCGACTTTTACTAAACGGGTCTCCACCGTCATATCGCCTTTGACGACAAATACGTACTGCCCCTGCTGGCTTACCTGGACGGCGCTAACCGGCACAAGGAGCGCGTCCGGTTCCATTGCCAGCGTCATCACAACGTTCAGGAACTGCCCGGGCCACAGGTACTTGTCCTTATTGGCGAAGACCGCCTTTAATTTAATCATCCCCGTCTGGGTGTTGACCGCGTTATCAATAAACGAAAGCTCCCCCTCCCGCGCGTCTTTGGCAAAACCGGGCGGGTAGGCGGACACCTTTAACTTCTCATGTTCGCTATACTTTTTTATATTCGGCAGGTCTTTCTCCGGCACTGAAAATGTAACATATATGGGCATAATTTGATTGAGAACTACGAGTTTTGTGTCGTTTGTCTTGATACTCGTACCCGCGTTAGTCAGATAGGTGCCGGCTCTGCCGTCGATTTCAGCGTGTATGTAACAATATTGGAGTTTTAACCTCGCGTTTTCAAGCTGCGCCTTGTCGTTTTTCACCTTTTCGGCCTGGGTGGAGGCTAGGGTTTGATTTTGTTCTGCTGTGTTTTTATCGACGGCGCCCTTTTCCACAAGAAAGGTATATCTTTTGGCCTGTGCCTCGTAAAACTCCAGCTGCTTTTTATCTTGCAAAAGCGCTGCCTCCGCCTGTCTGACAGATTCAATAAAAGGGCGTGGGTCAATGGTAAAGAGCCGTTGTCCTCTCCTGACGTCTTCGCCCTCTTTGAAATGGGCTTGCTGCAGGGTGCCGTCCACCTGCGAGAGAACCGTTACCGTCAGGTATGGCTCGACATTGCCGATGGCCTTGACTTCTATGGGGATAGTCTTTTTCTCTACGGCCGCCGTTAAGACGGGCACTACCGGCGCCCTGGCCTCCTGGTGCTTTGCACAGCCGGCTGCAACGGACAAGATTAAGAATGCCAAAATAATTGCGCGGGATTGTCCTTTCATTATCATCTGCTCCTCATGCGTTATCTGCTCCCCATTGCCCACAATATTGCCGCCTGGGCTATTTTGTAATTATAGAGGGCGTTTATATATGTTAGTTTTGCGGATTTATACTGCACTACGGCATCCGTATAGTCAACCGGGCTGGCAAGCCCTGCCTCGTACTTCAATGTAACAATGTCCAGGTTCTCCTTTGCGAGTTTCACCTGAAGTTCCGATGCAGGGATAACATCCTCGGCAAGTTTCAGGTTCAGATAGGACTGCTTAACGCCGCTGTAGATAGAAAGTTTCATGGATTGAATCTTAGACTCGGCGGCGTCCATGGCGGCCCTTGCCCCGGCCACCTTGTATTTAGTATCAAAACCGGAGAAAATATTCCACTTCATTACCACTCCGGCTATCCATCCGTTGTCAAGCGGAAAGCGCCCATTGTCGAAATTATACGAGGCCGTGCCGCTTATAACAGGCCAATAGTCCTTCTTGGCGTACTCAATGTTTTTCTCCGCGGCGTCTTTTAACGCTATGGCAGACATCAATTCAGGCCTGTTGCTATACGCGCTTGCGAGGGCGTCCTCGAATTTGACGCCAAGCGGTTTAGGGCTCATATCTTCGTCGATCCTGAATTCGGCGCTATAAGTAATTCCCATCGCAGTGGTAAGATTGTCCCAGGCAACGGCCAGGGCGTTTTCCGAGGTCATAAGGGAAATTTTTGCGCTGCTTAGGTTGACATCGGCCTGTGTAACATCATACAGGGCCTTTGTGCCGGCATTATAGAAATCTTTTGCCTGGCCGAGTTGCTGCTCATATTTGCTGACCGTCTCAACATCGACATCCAGCGCCCTCTTAGCCTTTACAACTCCGTAGTAGGAGCTTTTAACGCTTAGGGCAGTTGTGTTCGTCTGCGCCTCATAGTCCTTCACGGAAGATAGGAGGTTGTAGTTTTTTATCCTTACGTTTGTCAGAGTTTTGCCGAAATCGAAAATAGTCTGATTAAGCTGAGCGCTGGCGTAGTAATCATCCTTGTTGACTATCGTTGAATAGAAAGTAGAATGGTCTTTGCTGACGGCTTGATTTCGCGTATAGCCGTCCTGTAAATCCAGTGCCGGATAAAAACCGGACTTCGCCTGACCGACCTGAGCCTCATTTGCATGAATTTGATAAAGATAATACATCAGATTGGGCTGTTGCTTTAAGGCGATATCTATACAGTTGTCGAGGGTAAGATACTCCCCCTCAACTATTACCTTATCTGCTGCCTTGTCATTGGCCATAATCGCATCATCAGCCGGCGCACTCAATAGCACCATTACGAATACGGCAAACACTACCGGCAATAAGCGAAAACACCTGATAATAACCTTGGACCTTCTCACGCTCTCAAACCTCCTAAAACCTGCTCTCAGTATATCAGAGTGGATTTTATACCAGCTATGCCTCAAATGTCAATCGCAGGGCAAAACTCATTAGAAAATAAGATAGAAATCGCATATGCAGTTAGCTCCGGCACAGTTCAGCGTTGCCACAATCTCTATTTTCCTGCTTGTCCGGAGGTGGGTTGGCGTTTAATGATCTTCAGGTAAAACTCTCTATAAAATAGCCACAGGGCACTCTTCCCTCCATACATGGTAGGGTGGTAGTGATAAGGTGCATCCATGTGTGTGCCCGAATGGGTGGTAAGGCTTACGTGCTCCAAAGACCAGCCAAGCCCTCCCGGAAGTTGTCCGGCCTTTAAGCCCGGAAAGAACTGCTCCATCTGAGTTGCACCTTTGCGGTGGTCCACATAATCAATTGCCGGTATCATCATCGGAGGGTCGGAAGGCAGACCGTCCTCTATCGTTATACCCAGATCAACGATTCGTCTCAAGTGAGTTTCCTCTCTGATTTTCCCTTTTGTTCGCTTTAATTCTTTAATAAATCATTGATCTTAGGCACATCGGGATAGGATATATCTGTCAGCCCCACAGGTTTCAGATACCGGCCGGGATTTGCGAAGACCTCGTTGAGATCAATTTTTACAATGCTGCCGATATTTTGAAATGTGTCAATATACCAGATCCCGTTTTTCAGATCCTTGATAACCTTCCATTGCGTGTAATCCATGGAACAATTTCCATCGCTCATCTTTTCCCTCACCGCGCCCAAAGGGATATCGACATTGTTAAGTATATGTATAACAGAGCGAACACCTTCCTTTGCCGTGTCCGGCTGTTTGCCAAAGAAAACAAGGTACGCGGCCTTTACAAATCGTGAAGGAGATGAGTAATCCCCGGGAAGCCCAATCGTGCCGGCGCGATTCCGGTTGTCACTCTGTCCTTTAATGTCGCACGATGCCCTGAGGGCATCGCCCTGTGATAGATTTACATACTTATTGGAATTATTGGACATTGAGGTGTAATCGGGGCTGTTTGTCATAACCTTTAATTCGTTATCGTAGATATGCAGCTTTTTCCTGATATATTCTATGATTATGCTCTTACCGCTTTTATCATGGACTACAAGGTGTACTTCAGGTACCTGCTTTAATGGGAGGGGTATCGCAAGGTTGGGCTTACCCCACACGGTCATCTTAGGCAGCTCGCGTTTAATGTCATCTACACTGTCGAAATTGCCAAGCAGCCATGAGTCTATATCATCTGTGGCTATAACATCCTTGTCAGTTGGTTTAACATCCTGGTAGTTGGCGTATTCCGCAAACTCAAGCGCCTCGACCGACAGACCCGCGCTGTTTTGCCCGTCTAATAGCAGATCAGGTGAGCCCTTATCGGCAAACCCAAAGTAGGCATATTTTGTAGTCCAGCTCGCGCCGGCAGTGCCGTCAGGCTTAGTGCTTGTAATCTTGATACCGGCTGGCCAGGCGCGCACGGCATAGTTAAGATTGCTGGCCAGGTAAGATGTGCCGTCGGGGGCCTTCTTTAAAACTCCTTCCCATTCGAGAGTCCTTCCCACAAGCACCGCACCGTCCTTTGCAGTCAATTGAATATCCGTACAGGCAAGGGCAGATTGAGATAATAAAACTAAAACAACGGCGACGGCTGATAATAACACTTTCATGTTCTACTCTCCTTTATTAAGTCCGAATTTGTGAATCACGCGCCGATGTGATGTTACGATACACACCCATCAAAGGTGTTACA
>JADFXO010000020.1 GCA_015233485.1 Nitrospirota bacterium | reverse complement strand
GAGGGGAAAAGGACTAAGGACTTGGGACGTACACCCGCCCCTTTGGGGACTGGGCTATGAAAAATATAAGGACTTGCTGTAACTTAAAAAAGGCAATTTTTTGTCTTGACAAACGGGTCCACTATACCGTTAGGTTACTTCAAAAATCTCGATACTCCTCATTGCCGCGAATTATTTAGCCACATATTGCGTCGTCCTTCCGAATCGAGTTCCCCTCATCATAGCACCAGCGTGGGTAATGGGTTTATATTCTGTACTGGAACGAAATAGGAATTTATACCATACAATGGGGAGCGAGTTACTATATCCTAATATTACTGAAGAATATTTAAGCAATAAAAACAATGGGTTATATTATTTTTTTGTCTGGCATGGAAATTGCTTCTATAACAGTGAGGATTTTCCTCGAAAAAATCATGTTTTTAGGTAGAAGGAAAATGGCTGAAAAAATTTATGAAATTACCATGAGTAGTCTGATATAATCAATAACTTACCATGTTCGGGGAACACATAATCAAGCGGCAACGCACAACGTACTCAGGCAATCGCCACACATTTAGAATTGCTGGTTTTTATATTCTGGTAAGATTCATTATATCATGCATTCTAAGTGATCGTCCTGCGATTTATGTTCTGGTGTTTCGTTCATACTACCGTGAGCAGACGATCGTGAACGCGGAGCGATTTTGATATGACCATGGATATTGGAAAATGGCTCCAAAGCCTTGGCCTCGGTCAATACGAGACCGTATTTCGTGATAATGAGATTGACACCGAAGTGTTGCCTGACCTGACCGAAGCCGACCTCGAGAAGCTTGGCGTGCCTATGGGGCATCGCAAACGTCTCCTCAAGGCGATTGCAGGTTTGTCCGCCTCCGCCATCATCCAATTGCAGCCGGCTGCACAGAACACCGTCCCCGCTACAACCGCCGTTACCACGCCAACGGGCGAACGGCGTACGCTCACTGTGATGTTTTGCGACGTGGTCGGCTCTACGACGCTGACAAAAAGCATGGACGCCGAGCAATGGCGGGACATCATCGGGATTGTACATACCACCATCTCTTCCTCCGTTGAGCGTTTCGGCGGCTATGTGGCCAAGAATCTGGGAGACGGCGACCTTGTCTATTTCGGCTATCCACGTGCCCACGACAATGACGGCGAGCGTGCTGTGCGTGCTGGACTGGAAATCCTCGCCTCGGTCGCGGCGCTGAACCGTGGCATTGAAATTCGCGTCGGGATTCATTCCGGTCATGTGGTGCTGGACCACAAAGGGGAAGTGTATGGCGACGCGGCCAATGTCGCTGCACGGGTGCAATCGGCAGCGCCCCCTGGAACCGTAGTAATCAGCGGCGATACGCATCATCTGGTCTCCGGAATGTTCATAGTCGATGACATGGGCGCCCAAATGTTGAAGGGGATAGCGGAGCCAGTACATCTGTTGCGCGTGGTGCGCCCCAGCGGATGGAAGCGCCGGCACCAGGCAGCAAACGTCGCATTGCCATTGCTTGGACGCGCCGAGGAACTTGCCATTCTGGCTAGCCGCTGGCAACGGGCGCGCGATGGCGGGGGCCAGGTGGTTATTATTATCGGCGAGGCCGGCCTCGGTAAGTCACGCATGGTCGAGGAGTTCCAGGGTGGATTGGCTAACACGCCTCATACATGGATCGAATTTCCTTGCTCGCAGATTCTCGCCAATGCTCCATTTCATCCGTTGGCGGAGTGGGCGAGGGAGCACTTTGGCAGCCCTGATCAAGGGCAGGAACTTCGCTTTGGCAAACTGGAAAAGGCACTCGATGCGCTCAAGCTCAACGTAGCTGAAATGGCGCCGCTGATCGCACCTCTGCTCGATATCCCGATATCGACACGCTATGAAGTGCCTGAATTTCCCCCCGAGGAGATGCGGCGGCAGCAATTGGCCGCAATGGTCAAATGGATCATTGCGCCCCGGTCCCAGCCGATAGTGATTGTGGTTGAAGACGCTCATTGGGCAGACCCGTCGACCCTCGAATTATTGCGGTTGCTGTTAGATCAAGTCTCCACAGCGCCGTTGCTGTTTCTGTTGGCGGCGCGACCGGAGTTCCATGCGACATGGCCACACCGTTCGCACCATACCATGATAGAGCTGACGCCGCTCGGGGTACGCGACACCATGAGCATCATCTCGGCGATCGCCGCGCACCACGCACTGTCGGGCGAGACGATCGCGGCCGTTATTGCCCGTGCCGCCGGCGTTCCTTTGTTCATAGAAGAGGTGACGCGATTCCTATTGGAAAGCGGTCACCACGACAGGTCGGATGTGCCCGCAACCCTGCAGGCGTCGCTGATGGCGCGGCTTGACCGGTTGGGATCTGTAAAGGAGGTCGCTCAAGTCGCTGCCGTGATCGGCAGGGAGTTTAACTGGCCGCTCATCAAAGCGATGACTGGCCTCGCCGATGAGCCGTTGCGATCGGCACTAACACTTTTGGCCGAAGTCGATTTGATCCATGTTCAGGGTATACCACCCGATGCAGTCTACCGCTTCAAACACGCGCTTATTCAGGACACGGCCTATGAGGCTCTACTAAAAACCAGACGCAGGGAATTGCATCGTCTGGCGGCGCTGGCCCTGCCAGTGCATAACAAAGCGCTATCCGATAGCCATCCTGAGCTGCTTGCGCACCATCTTGCCGAGGGCGGAGAGGATGAGGCGGCCACAGCCGCGTGGCAGCGCGCAGCCGATACCGCGATGGCACGTACTGCCTTTTCCGAGGCCGGCGCGCATTACCGCCGGGCACTCAAATTGCTTGAGGCCTTGCCCGACAGGTCGCAACGCAGTGCTCAAGAGTTCAAAATGCGTGTGGACCTCGCGCTCGCATTACGGATGAGCGTAGGCTACGGGTCACCTGAAGCCGTTGCCGCCTACATAGAGGCGCTCCCAATCGGTGAGAGGTTGGGCGACGTTACAGCGATCACGCCGATTATGGCGACCCTTGGATCTTTGGCCGACACCGGCGCACGGTTCGATGACTCCATAGACTTTGCCGTCCGGCTAGAGAAGCTCGTGCCTAAGGGCGCCGGTCGAATAGCAGACGCCTATGCTAAACATTTGCGAGGAAGCATGCTTTTCCACACGGGGCAATTGACGGAGGCGATCACATCGTTCGATGCCGTCATAGCAGTGTCCTCGCATGGCGAGCGAATTGCGTGGTCAGTGTTCGATCTCGCCGTCACATCTGGAATGCTCAGGCTGTGGGCGCTGGCAATTTCAGGCCGCCCCGACACGGCGCGAAGGTCACTGGCCGATCTTCTGGTAGACGCCGATGCCGCAAACGTGCTGCCGAGCAAAGCCAGCGCTGCGTTTGGCGGTATCGTGTGTGCGTGGCTACTCGATGATATCGCCGAACTTGGCAAATACGCTGAAATCATGTGCGACCTGGGCCGCCAGTCCCACATAACAATTTGCATCGCATTCGGCGATGGATTTATGGGTTTGGCGTTTGCCAGGCAGGGCAGACCGGATGAGGGCATACGGCTTATCGAGAACGCCGTCGCGTCTTTGGTACATGACCACGGGATTTTGAGCTATCGGCCCATGTTATTCGGTATCCTCGGACAGGCGCGAGCGGCTGCCGGTGACCTGTACGGCGCAATCGCGGCTCTCGACGAAGGGATTATGGACGGTACGGGTCGATTACGACCATTGGTATTCAAACCAAATCTTCGATGGATCAAAGCCGAAATCATGCTTGCCATGGCTGAAAATCTCGATTCCACCTCCGCAACCGCCTTGGTGGGCAAGGCCACGGACGAGTTTACAACGGCGATCACCGAAGCTCGCACGACCGGGGCACGATTGTTTGAACTCAAGGCCGCAACCGGGTTGGCGCGTCTGATGAGGGACCAGGGCGACCACTGCGCGGCACACGATGTGTTAGCTCCGGTCTACGACTGGTTCACAGAGGGTCTCGACACCAACCCGCTGATTGAAGCTGGGGCGCTACTGGGGCCGGAAGGCACAACTATGCAGAAATGTATTAAATAATAGGGACACATCCAATACTGTCCGGAGTAGAAATTGCCTGGCTGAAATAATTAGCGACGCCCTCTATAGGTGACGGTAATGATAGGGATGGTCACAGTGGCACTCTATTTCAAGAGGAAATATTTCACCGCCGGTAATATTATATCACTCACTGGATTTGGCCCCCAATTTGTCAGAGAGGGGCATGAGTTGAATGATTCCTTGTACTTCGAGGCCCGTAAATGCCCGCCCTTTTATTACGGCTGCGTTCATGGTGTTTGTGTTGCCGCCGCACTGCATTTTATAGGTGTATATTTCTACAGGTACGTTTTCGGCCTTGCCGGTAATGATGGTGTCGTCTCCTGTTTTTTCATATGTAATGGCGCATGTGCCGGGTGTGTTTTGTTCGCTTAGCAGGTTGTCTTTCAGTTCGCCGGGGGAGTAGCCATAGTCCATCGCGTGAAAATCTATGAACCAGTTTTTATAAACAACGCGACCTGTAAAGTATTCTGAAAACACCGCGCGCAGTGTGCCGTTTCTGTCATAAGAGAAAAAATCAGGGAGCAGGTATATATTATTTCCATTTTCAAGGCTTGATAAAACCCCGCTCGCGTACTCACGGGCCTCCGCCGCTGATGGGTTGAGCGGGTGGACGCCGCATTGCAGTCCCATGAAATATGGTGGGAACACACAGTTGTCCATCCCTAAGACCGTCGCGTTATCTTTTGCAATTCCGGAGTTTTTAAAGAAATCTGCAACGGGGTTATACCTCGTGTGAAACGAAAGCGCCGGATAAACGCTCATAAACAGGACGGCTGAAATAATAATCGATGCGCCATAGACTAATACGTTGGAGGTCAATTCTTTTATCTTATATTTTTTAAAAATCTCATCAAGCACTACTATCATAAGAGGAAAGGACATAAACCCCTGCCATAGAAAATGCCTGTACTTTACGACGGTGATATTACAGTAGAAATCCGAAATCGCTATAAACTGAACGGCAAACGCCAGATATATGAGCTTTTTCGTCCTGTCCTTCACTAAAAAAGGCGCGGCAAGGCCTATAAACTGCACGGCAAATAAAAAACTGCCTACGCCGTATCTCCAAAACGCGACGCCCATAGGGAAAAGCTCAGAAAACACGCCCATAAATTGCCCATCATACGGGGACTTGGTCTTGCGAATCAGGCCGACAAAATGCGAACTGTCGATAATGAAAGATACGATGAGGGCCGCGCCCATGATTATCCCCACGCGTATCAGACCTTTTTTCAGGTTCACTTTTTTTAATACATCAGTCCAGTTGTCTTTGACATCAACCGCGCTCATGTAAGCGAAAAATGCGAAAAATGGCAGAAACAGTGTTATCGTATCCTTAGAAAGTATAGCAAGTCCCAGCACAACGCCGGAGATATATTTAAAGTACGCGGGGCGGTACTTACCGGCAAGCCACAAGGCGGCGGACATGTACATAAGGCCGATGAAATCCTCCTTGAGATGCGTAATAGTCATCAGGGCGGCGGGGGTTATGAATAAAAAAAGCGTTGAGATGAGCGCTGCCCTAAACCCTGCGAGTTCTCTTATCCACAGGTAATAAAAGAATAGGCTGGCCAGGGCGCAAAGCCCCATTGTTACGGGCAGTGTCAGTTTTCCCAGAATTATGCTCAATGGAACAAGAGTATAACCGGTAAGACACCGGGCGTCAAAGAAACACTGCAGCTTAGAGGTATCTTTAAACGTATCCACTGTCTTCATATAGAGCACCGTGTCATAATGATATGGCTCTTTAAGCATAAACGCGAAAAGGACAGCGGCGAAGCAGATAAACATTACGGCAACGGCGGCGCGCTCACGCCTGATGGGCTGGGGCCGGGGACTGAGAGCCTGTTTATTTAAGGATTTATCTTTTGCCATAATTGCCTATGTAGTTAAAATCCGTCAAAAAATACTGGATTCCTGCTTTCGCAGGAATGACAGACAAGGCAGGACAAATGAACACATAGATATGTCATTCCTGCGAGCACTACCCGTCTGCGCACGGACAAATAAACACATAGATATATCATTCCTGCGAAAGCAGGAATCCAGAGAACCCTCTCCATGAGTTAATTCCATAGGCATTAGATCATCTACTCCGAAACATTTAAAACGCCACCCTGTCAAGGGTTCTGTACTGGATTGCCTCGGAGATGTGGCGCTGGGTAATGTTGTCACTTGCATCAAGGTCTGCGATTGTCCTTGAGACTTTTAATATTCTTGAATAGGCACGCGCGGAAAGCCCGAGGCGCTCCATTGCTAAATCAAAGATACGCTGCGCATCAGGCGTAAGTGCGCAGTATTTTTTGATATGCCGGGTTTTCATCTGGCCGTTTGAGTAAATCTTATCCTTTTTGAATCGCTCGGTCTGGCGCAGCCTTGCCCTGTTGACGCGCTCCCGAATTTGTGCGGACGACTCGCCGCATGTACCGGACGAAAGTTCCTTGTACGGCACGTTAGGGACATCAACATGTATGTCTATGCGGTCAAGCAGCGGGCCTGAGACACGGCTCCGGTATCTGTGGATATGTGAAGGGGAGCAGATACACGGGCGGCGGCTGTCGCCTGAATAACCGCAAGGGCATGGGTTCATAGCCGCTATGAGCATAAACGACGCCGGATAGCTAATAGTGGCCGCGGCCCGTGAGATTGTTACCTCCGCGTTTTCGATGGGCTGCCTCAGGACTTCAAGGACGTTTCGTTTGAACTCCGGCAGCTCGTCAAGAAACAGCACGCCGTTATGTGACAGCGAGACCTCGCCCGGTCTGGGCATTTGCCCGCCGCCTATCAGGGCGATGTCCGATATGGTGTGATGGGGAGACCGGAACGGGCGTTTTGCCAATATGGGCATGTCGGGTTTGAGAAACCCCGCAACGCTGTGTATAGAGGTTGTCTCAATGGCCTCGTCGAAGGTCATCGGCGGAAGTATTGAGGCGGTACGCTTTGCCAGCATGGTCTTACCGGCGCCGGGCGGGCCTATCATCAGGATGTTATGGCCTCCGGCGGCTGCAACCTCAAGGGCGCGCTTGGCGTGTTCCTGTCCTTTTACGTCCGTAAAATCTTCCTCATAAACAGAAGACTCCGCCATGGCCTTCGACACGTCGGTGACACATGGGGTAAAGGCGGCGGCGTTATTTAAAAATTCTATGACATCGGTCAGGCGTTTCATTCCATATATATTTACGCCTTCTACGACAGAGGCCTCAGCGGCGTTTTCGTATGGCAGAATAAGGCCGTCAAGCGAGGCTTGTCTTGCCGCTATTGCCATAGAGAGGCAGCCACGTGTGGGCTTGAGGCCACCATCAAGGGAGAGTTCACCGGTGATGAGGAAATTCTTCAGTTTCGCTGCCGGTACGGCGCCCTCGGCGGCCAAAATCCCAACCGCCAGCGGCAGATCAAAGGCCGAGCCTTCTTTTTTCAAATTGGCCGGGGCCATGTTTACGGTTATCTGTTTTAGCGGGAATGAAAATCCGATGTTCTTCAGTGCTGCGCGAACCCTGTCCTTGCTCTCTTTGACGGTAGTATCCGGCAGCCCGACGATGGAAAAATGAGGAAGCCCCTTTGAGGCAATATCAACCTCAACGTCCACCAAATAGGCGTTTACTCCGGCAATCGCGGCACTAAGCACTTTTGAAAGCATTACAGTAGAGATTATAGTAGTTCTCTATACAAAAGTGCAAATATTGTTATACGGGGTATCTTGTTATACGGGGGGCAGGGCAAACGCATGGTATGAGATGCCCGTATGGCGTTAATGGCTTCTTTTGGCCGGCGTATGTTCTTTGGTCGTGTTGTCAGCTCGTGATTTCAGCTCTTCATATTTGGCGGTTATCGCGGTAAGCTGGCTTTTTGTGGCATTGTGGTTGACATGCTCGACGACGAGAAGAAACCATCCGGTAAGCATCGCGATTATTAATATTATAAGGGGGAGGTCTTTAATGATTTTCCCCTGACCTGGCTCCTTTTGCCTGGGTCTCTTTATTCTTTCGAGGTCGAGTTCCAACTTTGTCTTATCGCTCATTTAAATCTCCTTACCTCAAACCTAAGTATTTCGACATTGTTGTCCTCTGGATGAATACCCGCCTTTGCCTTGGTGATTTTTAGTTGCTCATCCACGGTATTCACACCTTCTAATGCCGGCAGGAGCAACCCCCTTCTGTAGCCCTGCGTAACGATTACGCCGTATTTATTACAGTCAAGCTCGGAGATGCCGTTAACCCTCTCCGGAGGTGAGAGTATATCTACCGAATACGTTATATCGTGGAGTTCATCGGGTGAAACGGGTGAAAAACGCGGGTCCTCTGTGGCGGCAGCTATGGCGTTTCTTATTATTTCGGCCGCCGCGTTTTCCGTCGTTGGGGCGAAGGTTCCTATGCAGCCCCTCAGGCGTCCTTTTATTTTTAAAGATACAAAGACCCCCGCCCGCTCCTTCATCTCGCTTTGAGCGGGGTCAACCGGCGGAGAGATAACCTCACGCCGCCTGACGTAAGACTCAACGGCCTCCCGCGCGAGGCGGGTCAAGGGGCTTTGAGGCGTTTCCATATGTGTGGCTTCCCCCATTTTAATTATTACTTGTTTCTGCTTAAGGCGTACTCTGCCATAATGATAAGGGCGTCTTTCTCCTTGCAATCATCGAATACCGACAGTTCAGCCTTGGCCTCTGCCACAATTTTTTTTGCCTTATCCATCGTTTTTTCGATTACATCATATTTTTTGAACAGTGTCAGCACTTTTTTTAAATTCCTTTCGATCTGCCCGTCCTCGTCCGGCATGTCCTCGTCCGATGTTGAATCAATAATAGCGGTCAGCTCATCCCTTTCGTGCGCGTTTGCTGATTTCAGGAGATAGATAAGCGGAAGGGTTATCTTGCCCTCGTGAAGGTCCCTGCCGAGTTTCTTGCCGAGATTTTCCTCGTTTGCCTTAAAATCAAGTATATCGTCGTATATTTGAAAGACTGTCCCGCTCTTCAGGCCGTAGCTTGCCATGGCATTGATTTTCTCTTCCGGAAGACCGCCTAATATCGCGCCTATCTTGCATGAGGCTGAGATCAGAGCCCCGGTCTTGGACTCGACTATTCGTACATAGTCCTCTTCGGTTATCTCAGGGTCTGCGATTTTTTGTAACTGGAGTATCTCGCCTTCAGACATCTTTGCCACTGCGTACGAAATTGCATCCATTGTCTTTAAATTCTGCTGGCTTACGGCCATTCTCAATGAGTTGGCATAGAGATAATCACCCACTAAAATAACGACCTGTGTTCCCCATATCGAATGAGAGGTGGGCTTGCCGCGTCTTACCCCCGCCCCATCTACTACATCGTCATGAAGGAGCGAGGCCGCGTGTATCGCCTCTATTACGCCGGCAAAGACATATCTGCCATCCCCTCTGTAGCCCGACAACGCGGCTGACATCAGCAGATACATGGGACGGAGCCTCTTCCCCCCGCCTCCTATCAGGTGTCTGCCTATGTCAGGGATGGCCACTACATCGCTGCTGAATATCCTGGCGATTTCGTCCTCTACACGCCTTAAATCTTTTTCATAGTATTTGAATATGCCTTCGGCATTCATCATGTCTTATCCTTTTGGCCTTTTTGGCCCTTTGGCGCGAGCGTATGAATATCTTCAGGCTTAAATGCGCCCTTTTCTGTCAGTATCAATGTTATATATTTAGCCGGGGTTACGTCAAAGGCTATGTTTCTGACGGCTACGCCCTTAGGGGCGATTTCACAGCGGCCAAAAATATTTGTTACCTCGTCTGATGAACGCTCCTCTATGGGTATCTGGCTGCCTGTGGAAAGCGCAAAGTCTATGCTGCTTAATGGCGCGGCCACGTAAAACGGTATGCCGTGTTCCTTTGCCAGTACCGCCACAGAATAAGTCCCGATCTTATTGGCAACATCGCCGTTTCTCACCGTCCTGTCCGTGCCGACGATGCAGAGGTCTATCTCGCCCCTTCTCATAAGCTCTCCGGCGGCGTTATCAGGTATCAGTGTGACAGGTATGTTGTCCTGCATCAGCTCCCATGCCGTAAGGCGCGCACCCTGAAGCACCGGCCTTGTCTCGTCGGCTATGACTTTGACTCGTTTGCCCTGCGCCACGGCCGTGCGTATAGGGGCGGTTGCCGTGCCGTAACCACCTGTTGCCAGTGCCCCGGCGTTACAGTGTGTCAGGACGGTGTCTCCGTCTTTTATAAATTCCGCTCCGAAGCGCCCTATGGCCTTGTTTATCTCTATGTCTTCGTTGAGAATAACAACGCCCTCTTTTGCAATCATGCCTTTTATGGCGCTTATTGGCTTGGCCTTATTATCTTCTATCAGCCGCCCTATCCTCTCTGCCGCCCATTGGATATTTACGGCGGTGGGCCTGCTGCCAAGCAGGGCGTCGATTGCCGGCCTTAGCTTTGCGGTAAATTCTTTCACATCTGCCGCTTCTATGGCGCTTGCAGCGAGGGCTATTCCCATAGCCGCTGCAATACCTATGGCAGGGGCGCCTCTTATGGCGAGCGTCTTGATACAATCCACCACCTGCCGGTAATCTGTACACTCTACGTATGAGACTACATGGGGCAGAAGCCTTTGGTCAAGGATCATGACCTTTGCCCCCTCTGCCGCCTCAGCATCGGGCGCATCCACAGAACCATCAACCCATTTGATCGTGTCTATCATTAATATATTCTCCATCTATTCTCCAGCCTGTGTATATTATACTATTGGCACAACTAACATAAAGAGTGATAGTGCGTTATTTTACTATATCCGTCAGATTTTTTTCTTTTTCTTTTTGCAGGTGTAGTTAACTCCTCTAATCAACAACCGGATGCTGCTTTCGCAGGTGGGTATTAGGGCTACTAAAATCCCTCCTCAAATGGGCGCAAAGGGGTATGAACTCTAAGCCCCTCGCAAAAATCCCCTCAAAACCTAAAATATTCGCCGCGGCTTATTTTGATGGTGGATTTAGGGCATTTCGGGATATTGACTTTTATGGCAGGCCCTTGTTATAGTACTACTGCGAATGGGAATTTATGGATTATACAGCGATTAATTTAATACTCCAGGCTGGGTATGTCGTAAAAGTCGTGTTGATAATGCTGCTGATATTTTCAGTGGTGTCGTGGGGCATTATTATATATAAGTGGAGGTATTTCTCAAAGGCAAAGCGGGAATCGGGGGAGTTTCTTAAGTATTTTCTCGCTGGAAGAGAACCTGGCGGGCTGAACAAGCTGGCAAAGGCATGTGAGATAAGCCCCCTTGCGAGTATATACACGTCCGTATATGAGGACAACACGCTGGAAGGTACTGACGACGTAAGAAGGGCGCTGAACAGGTATGGCGCGCTGGAGACTGCGCGTCTTGAGAAGTATCTGAATTTTCTGGCGACAACCGGCTCCTCAACGCCTTTTGTGGGGTTATTTGGCACGGTATGGGGCATTATGAACGCATTCAGGGGGATTGGAGCGGCAGGGTCGGCATCTTTGGCCGTCGTTGCGCCCGGCATTGCGGAGGCGCTGATAACGACAGCGGCAGGACTTGCCGCGGCTATACCGGCCGTCATTGGCTTCAACTATTTTTTAAGCACGGCCAAACGGCAGATAATTGAGATGGATGACTTCTCGGAAGACCTATTGGTGTTTTTTTCCAATATAATGAGTGAACCCAGAAGAAAGTGAAGGTAGAAAAAAATAGAAACGTAATGTCCGAGATCAATGTAACCCCTCTTGTGGACGTTATGTTGGTTTTGCTGATAATCTTTATGGTAACAGCCCCGCTTATGAAACAGGGGCTGGATATAGACCTTCCCAAAACCAAAGGAGCCGCCCTCAGCAAAGAAGAACGGTTTACGATCACGATTAAAAAAGACGGCGACATTTATCTGAACAAGGAAAAACACACGATGGATACACTGGTAAGCAAACTCAAGTCAATAAGCCACGTAAACCCCGATGTGTATCTTGAAGCAGACAAAAACGTACCATACGGCAAGGTCATAGAGATAATGGCAGAGATTAAGGCGGCTGGAATAGAAAAACTTGGCATGATAACCGAGCCAAAGTCGTCTAACTAGCAGAACTGCTAAAATAAAGGCCAAAATAAGGGGAAACGAACTATTTTGATGAGACAGCCGAGCGTTCAATTCAGCACAGCGGCATCTTTGTTGCTGCACGCCGTTGTGTTTGGGGCGTTCATGTACACGTTAAAACATCAGCCGCGCTACGTATTGCCAAAGACGTATACGGTCAAACTTGTTGCTTCGGTAAAGGCGGCAACGGTGCAGCCTTCTTTGGGAGAGCCACGCGCGCAGCAGAGGCCGGCTGAAAAGAGGCCGGCTGAAAAGGAGCTTCCTCCTGTGAAAGAAGAGTCTGCAAAGGCCGCGAAATATGAGATTAAAGAAAACCCAAAATCGGAGCCGACGCCAAAACCAGCGCCAAAACCAAAGAAAGAAAGCCCAAGGCTGGCAGCAGTCAATAAACCCGTGAAGGAACTCCCGAAACCCGTCAAAAAGCTCCCTGAACCCGTTGCGATGAAGCCTGAAATAACGAAAAAACCCGCGCAACCCGTTGCGGTGAAGCCTGAAATAACGAAAAAACCTGCGCAACCCGTTGCGGTGAAGCCTGAAATAACGAAAACCCCACTCTCAAAGGAGCAGCCTAAAGAGCAACCCCTTAAAGAGCAGTCCAAAGAGCAGCCAAGGGACAGCGCGCAAGGCAGTTCCTCTGTCGAGGACAGGATTTCTATGTTGAAGTCAAAGAAGAAACTTGAGCAGCACGCAATGCTTCGTTCTGTAGTAGATATAGGGAGCAAGGACGTGAAGATGGGGCAAAGCCCCACCGGAGCAACCCAGAGTACATCTCCCAGTTTTGGCGACGCGGTCAACAACGAATACAGCGATATGGTGGGCTCTCATGTCAGAAAGCGCTGGGCATACCCTGAGAGCGCCAAAAAGAGCTTAGAGGCCATTGTGGTCTTTACAATAAGGCAAGATGGAAGGATAGAAGGTATAAAACTTGAGAAATCGTCTGGAAACAGTTTTTTTGACCGCTCTGCCTTAAGCGCGGTAAACAAATCCGTCCCAATGCCCCAGCCGCCGTTGGACTCGTACGAAGTAGGGATAAGGTTTACCCAATGAAGAGAGGATTATTGGGAAAAACAGGATTGGCGGCCGCTACTATATGTTTTTTACTTGCGGGGGCGCTGCTATGTCTGCCCGAAAGCGCCGTGGCGAGGGTATACATAGACATCAACTCGCCTGGGCTAAAGAGGCTTCCCATAGCCGTAGTGGATTTTGCCGGTATAGCTGAGGGTACAGCGCTGGCTGACATCATAAGAAGCGACCTGGATTTTACTGGCTTGTTCGTGTTTATAAATAAGAACGCATTTATAGAGGACGCCACGGCGCCGTTTAATCCTGACAACTGGAAACCCCTCGGCATAGATGCAGTAGTAAAGGGAACGGCTGAGGCTGAGGCCGATGGCACATTAAACGTGGTTGTCTCCGCGTATGACGTTGTCGAATCCAGCAATATATTAAAAAAGAAATACTCGTCCAGAAGGGATTTAATAAGGCCGCTTGCCCATAAAATAGCCGACGATCTCTACGAGGCCCTTACGGGCCAAAAGTCCTGCTTCGGCTCCAGAATAGTATTCATCGGCCAGGATGGAGACAGAAAGTCAATATATTTGATGGATTACGATGGGCAGAGGGCAAAGAAAATAGTTTCAAAAGGCGATGTAACGATGAAGCCGCATTGGTCACCCGATGGCAAGAAACTTTTTTACTCATCGCTGAGAAATGGAAGATGGGGTATCTATGAGCTGGACTTCGACACAGTTTCCGAGGAAAAACTCTTCTCATCAGGGGCAACCGACCTCGCCGGAGACGTAACACAAGATGGCAGCTACCTGCTTTTTTCGTCGTCAAGCAAGGGAAGTCCTAACATTTACCGGCTGCATCTGGGTACGAACGTAGTTACACGCCTCACCCATTCGGACAATATAGATGTGTCACCGTCTGCGTCACCGGATGGCAAGTCTATAGTTTATGTGGCAGACAGGAGTACCGTGCCTCAGTTGTATATAATGAGCATAGATGGAATGGATTCAAGGAGGCTGACCTTTGAGGGCAATTATAACACAACCCCTGAGTGGTCCCGCTCCGGGGACCTGATTGTGTATAGCGGCAGAGAGGGTGGGAGATTTCAGGTCTATACGATAAAACCCGACGGCACTGAGCTTAAGCAGTTGACTGACACGGGCAATAACGAGGAACCGTCCTTTTCGCCTGACGGTAGGCTCATAACCTTTACGTCAGACAGAGACGGGGTCAAGGGGGTTTACGTAATGACGGTAAACGGAGACGGACAGAAAAGGATCTCACCCAGGAATATAAGGGCCTTCGGCCCTTCATGGTCACATTAAACTCAATTTGGAGGAATAGAAATGAAACACATAGTTTTGATGTTAATGCTTCTTGCCCTTGTTGTATCGGGTTGCGCGACGACAGATGTAGCAGTTCCTGACGACAAGAAAGGAAAAGATGCAGGGATGAAGGAAAGGAATGCCAAAGACGACGTAATCAAGATTGACAGAGACAAAATAAGAGAAGGCGCTTTGTCGGAAGAGCAGATTCGGTCACAAATGGCAAGTCTTTTTAAGGACATACATTTCGACTACAACAGACACGATGTCCCTGAGAATGAAACGGCAAATCTCAGAAAGATAGCGGAATGGCTTCTGAAAAACTCAAACGTCAGTGTACTGATAGAAGGACACTGCGACGAGAGGGGTTCAAACGAGTATAACCTTGCACTCGGAGACGAGCGCGCACAATCAACGAAGAGCTATTTGGTATCTTTAGGGGTTCCGGCAAGCAGGCTTGAGACGATCAGCTTTGGAAAGGAAAAGCAGGCATGTATGGAGCACACGGAGGAATGTTGGCTGAAAAACAGAAGGGCTCATTTTGTTTCCAGCAAATAGCCGGCAAAGAGGAGGAATATAAGCGGTGTTGCGGATTACTAAAGTAGTACCGGCAGTTTTGATACTGGTTATGGCCTCTTGCGCCACGGATGAGTATTCTCGTCTTAGGGCAGATGTCAACGACTTGAAGAAGGTACAGTATCAGCAAAAAGACGATGTAGCTGACATAAAGAGCCGGCTATCGATATCAGATACACAAAAAGGTAAGTCTGACACGTTAAACGCCATAAGGGAGAGCCAGGAGAATCTGAACTCTAAAGCCACCAATATGAGCCGCGAAGTGCAACAATTGTACGGACGTGTCGAGGAGAGAAAATTTTATGTCGACCACGCCTTAGCCGAGGCCAAGACAGAACGTGATCTCTTAAAGACCCAATTAGAGATGGTAACAACCGAGATAGGTGATATACGGGGAAGAATTGACCGAATTGAAGCGGCCCTGCTGAAAAAAGGCATAGCAATCTCGCGCCCGGATCCAACGCAGGCGCAGAAGCCACCGGCCACAGCAACGAAAGAACCCCCTGCAGTTGCGCCTCCACCACCACCTTCGGCAGTTGCACCTCCACCACCGCCTTCGACAGAACCTCCGCCTGCCCAGCAGACCAGCCCTAAGGCAATGTATGACGAGGCGATGAAAGACTTCAACAGCGGCAAATACAAGGAGAGCAGGGAAAAATTCAGCCGCATAGTAAAGGAATTTCCGGCCAGTTCATTAGCCGCAGGCGGGAATTTTTGGATCGGTGAGTCATACTTTAAAGAGGGCAGCTACGAGGACGCTATTTTGAGCTACGACATAGTGGTGAAAAAGTATCCCAAAAGTGATAGAGTCCCCGGTGCAAAGTTGAAACAGGCACTGGCGTTTATTGAGATAAAAGATCCAAAACCAGCAAGGACAATACTTCAGCAAATCATTGATGACTATCCGCGGACAGCCGAGGCGGAACAGGCAAAGAAACATTTGCAGTTGATGGGGAGTCAACCTGCGACAAAGACTGATACGAAGAAAAAGGCTCCTTCACCATGGAGGTAGCGCGGCAAAATAAGGATTGAAAACATTGGCGGCACTGTTGTAGTATAGACCTGTCTGTGGCCGGAGTGGTGGAATTGGTAGACACGCACGTTTGAGGGGCGTGTGGGGTAACCTATGGGGGTTCGAGTCCCCCCTTCGGCACTTTTTTTCCCTTTTAAATCAGGCACTTGTAAAAATTAATGCCGTTCTGGTTCCGTTCCGGTTTTTGGTTTGCCAAGTTTAACCACCTTCCCTCTGCTATTCACCTGATTCCTTAATTTAGCAGAGGTAGCGTGATAGTATTTTTGTGTCGTTCTGATGTCTGTATGCCTCGCTAAGACTTGTGCAACGAATGGGTTAGCGTCATCCTCGACCAACTGTGATATGAACGAATGCCTGGTTGCCTCGTAGAACGTGATTCCTGTCCCTGAGTAGTAGTGCCAATTGTACCACAGAATATTCTGGGTGTAGTGCCTCTTGGTCCTCTTATCAATAAAGAGAAATGCCTCTGGCGTCTTACCTTGCATGTTTTTCTCCGCAATAACCAGTGCAGTGTCTGATAGGGGCAAGAACCTTTTGACATGAGTTTTGGTGGTTTCCCTGAGTTTGCCCTTGCTGAAGGTTCTCTGCACCAACAGCGTCCCGTTCCTTAAATTTACATCTTTAACCTTTAGGGCCGTTAGTTCCCCGCCCCGTAGTCCCACCTCAAATGCAAATTCTATGATATCCCGATGTTCAGCCGGTATTTTAGCCAAACCTTCTGCCTGTTGTTCCACATCTAACGCCACCCTCATCGTAGCATCGTCGCCTTTTATCTGTGGGAAGTTTGGGACTTCCTTAATAATCCCCTTACGTTTTAGCCATGTGAAGAAAGAGTGCAAGCCGTTCAGAATGTTCCGGCGTGTTTTTATTTTCAACTTTTTCTTGGCAAGTTTGTCCTTGAAAGCCTCAAGGTGATGGAACTCCACCTCTTTAACGTCCAGGCCCTTGAAGTTTGGGGCGTAGTAGTGCTTGGCATATGACGCATAATGCCGCAGCGTCTCAGGCGATAACTCGTTTGCCTGTTCCTCCTCGGATTTCTGATCTAGCCACTCATAGAGTTTGTTCTCCATGAGACGTTCTTTAATCTTAGCCGTGAGGTAGTCATCAGGGTTGAAGGTTTTATTATCAATCTCTGAACGGAATACGTTTAATTGTCGTTGTGCCCGCAGGTAGTCATAATGATAACCATCTCTGGCTTTCCTGAACCTGTACTGCTTGCCATTGTACCGCAAGTCGATATAGCACTTGTGGTAGCCGCATTGGTGGCATATGGGTCCTTCCATTGTTATAAAACACCTATTGCATCTTATACTGCCAGTCACGCTGAACCCTCTGGGGCCAGAGTAGAAGCAGTTTGCGTCATTTGTCAAGCTGTTGTTTGTAAGCATGTCTCAGCCCTTCGGCTTAGACTGAGAAACGTTTCGTGCGGTTCATAATAACCGCACCACACAACAGCGGTAAGCTTAATCCTCCTTATACGTATAATATGCCCATCAAGAGATGGATTTACACGGCAAACCTCAGCATATTTCTCCTTTAAAGTTCTTCTTTTTCTAAACTTATCGGTTACTCTCTACGAGCATATCACAGTTGAAAACATTATGTCAACTATTTAATTATATAATAAGAGCATGATATAGCATATTTAGATATAATAGTCAGGTAATTATACAATATCTCCTATTATACTCACTAAAGAACTATATATGATAATTAACATTATTAGCACTTGTAATGATGAGCTGGTTCTTAAGAAGTAGTTCGTGCGTATTTCGGTTAAAGCGACCATCTGTTCCGGTGATGTCGACCACATGAGAAGGCATCTCGACGATGGACAGTGTTATAATAGAATCAGTGTCTCTCATGATTTAACACCGGCGAGGTGGGTCTATATAAACGGGCGGCAGGTGACAGTGATGGCGCTGACTTAGCAAAACCATAGCCTAAGCGAGCCATAATCGATTTTAAGGCGTTATTTTCCCGGAGATGGATATTCTATCAAGTCAAACAAAACATAGGCCCACGACAATTGTACGTGGCGATACGGCAATGCCGGTATGTTCCTGATTTCAAAGATAATTTGTCGAAGGTAGGAGCTTCCTGATATTATTATAAAATTTTTGGGGCCGTCGCGCTGTAGGAGACATCCGAGCCTCTCAACAAAAAAAAATTTTTCAACTTTTATGGACTTCATGGTTTACGCTGAAAACCGATTTGGGAGCCTTTTGGGATTTCATTTTGTTAGTTTTGACTGGGAATTTTAGAGAATAGGCTAAATCAATATCACGCATTGTAATTTAGCCCGACAGGTGGCTAAAGTTGCATAGCCAGTAGGTAGCAAGCTCCTCTCGACATAATTCTCGGATACCCTCTCACTATTTTTTCCTGAACACTCTTTATGGAATATGATAATATACCGCCACAAAAGGAATCAAGGACAAGGACATGACTAAAGCTGATATAGTAAACGCCATATATGGGAGTGTTGGACTTCCGAAAAAAGAGGCTGAGGATATAGTTGAGGCTATCATAGATTTGATGAAGGAAACCATGGCGGAGGGCGAGGGCATCAAAATTCCGAACTTTGGAAGTTTCAATGTTAGGAAGAAGAGGAGAAGACGGGGGCGGAATCCACAAACAGGCTTGGATATCGAGATTACGCAGAGAACTGTCGTTACGCTTAAGGTGGCTGGATTATTGAAGAAGATGGTTGAGTAGGAGTGGTTTAATACGCCACCGCATTGCCGACAATATCAAGTGGTAATTTCTGCCACTTGATATATAGATGGGGTTACTCTTGGTTGGTAAAGATAATTTGAAAATGAGCGTTAATTATAGAAGAATATTTCCACGCGAATCTATCTTGATGATGGTACCATCCACTACCGGTAGGGGGGATTACGGTGCTACTATTGTGGTGTTTAAAGCAGCTGCGGCGTTGAAGAAGGCGGTTGAGGAGGAGCGTTTAATCCTTTCAATGTATTTTCTCTTTACAATTAAATTTATAGATAATGAGATTCAGAATGTCAGAGGATAAGCAAAGTAGTTTTCTCGATTTCCAGAATGAATTCAATACACAGGAAGCCTGTGAAGAGCACCTCTCTAAGCAGAGACAGATTAAAGGTCTAAAATGCCCAAAATGTGGGTGTGATAGGTTTTGGTATCTCAAAAAAAGAAAACTTTTTGATTGTCAAAACTGTAGACATCAAGCCAGTTTAACTGCTGGGACGATTTTTCATAAAACCAGAGTGCCTCTATATAAATGGTACTGGCTGATGTATAGAATGCTGGTGGATGAAGGTTCTTACAGAGAAATGCAAAAGATTTTGGACATAAAGAAGTACAAAACTGTTTGGTTAATGGCACATAAAATTCATGCAGCTATGGATGATAGACCTGAGATGGACAGTCTTGCTGGAATAATTGGACTGGATGAATCTTATTTTTGGCAGGTAAAGACAGAGCAACGAAGAGAACGCAAGGAAAAAAGTATTTTATGCGCAGTGTCTCTGTATAGTAAAAGCGACGTATATGGAAGAAACGGATTTGCATACATGGAGGTAGTCGATGAAACATCAAGAAAACCGATAGTCGATTTTTTGGAACGACTTGGATTTGATATTACGACAAAGGAATGGCAGAGGGTGTCACGCGCACTCGAAATTAATGACTGGATATCAAATGATGAGGTATCCAATTATGGTTTAAAAGATTGTAAAGTCATGCTTAGTGATCCAAAATCTGCTGAGAGAGTTTTACAATTGGCTCAAAGTGGAGACTGTTTAACAAACTGTGTCAATCCTGAGAAAGCGAAGGGAAGCAGCGGCACTGAAAAGCTAAGCTATCGCTTCCTCCCATCCAAGGTCTTCATCGAGTAGCTCATAATCCGGTTCGTCATCATATCCCATGAGGTAGTCAACCAGTTCCTGCGCGACGAGCTCATGATTTTCAGGGAGAGCGGCATTATAGATACCTTTGTGCTGTGCAATTGAGTATCTTACTATATTTCCATTTTCGTCTTTGACGATGGAAAGCTGTAACGTTGACCTTCCATCTTCGTCTTTTATAGAAAAGATTAAGTTATGCCCATCTTTTATAGAATGCGCGTACCCTCCAACACAATGGTGCATTTAGTTCCCTTCCTTTATAAGAGCATCCTTCGTGGTAAGTTCTTTTATATTGTCAAAGGAAATTATAGGCTCTGGCTGAGAAGGTAAAACTCAGCATCTTAATAGACAATGAGTTCAATGAGCCGATTTATGTGTTGAATGGAAAGGCATGAAGGAATTTGTTTTTTTAAATCCCTCCATGCCTATCACTCATCTTCCATTAACATGTTACCATTATAAAATCTCTTCAGAGCATAATATAGCCCGATAGGTGGCTAAAGTAAAAAAACATCTAAAAAAGATGATAGCTTTATTGAGATCGATATTTTTTGGACTATCGCAAGAGAACACATATGCCATGACCAGCATCTCACAAATGCAGATGAGGTTAAAATTAGATTATCATAGCTACGCATTTATGCGTATCTACCTACGCGCTATACGCGTAACTGGACCATCTTATATATGATCTATAAAAATATATAGAGGAACTGTCCACTGTTTTTGTTGAAAATTAGAAACTGAGAGATCAATGATTTGGACAATGGCATGAGTTCCATAGATACTGGCAAGTTAATGGTTGCCTCTCATTTGAATAATTGCGGTATCTTTGTCATCTATCGAAAAAACTCGCGCTGATGCATGATAAATCGTTGTACCACGAGCGATATTCTCTATTTAAAAGAGATGTTTTCACTCGGATAAGATTTTATAACAGAAAATATAACTGTACCATTAACATTATGAAGAGAATTTTATCCTATATTAATAGCTTTTTTTCTCAATGCTATGGTGATGTCCCACGACGTTGCCAATTACCCTCGATATATGAAGGGATGGTCTCAGCTATCCGAGGAAATCGAGCATCATTGAAATAAAATACCAGAAGTTCTAATGAGGGCACAAAATAATTTACATGCGTTATGAATACAATTTTTAATTGACTTTTAGATTTAAATCGATTAAGATAATAGTACAGTTAATATTAAAAGAGGATAAAATAAATATATTGTCTCGATTGTAGTTACTATATACAGATTAAACTGTGTAGATTTATACAGGCAGTGGTTGAATTAATAAACGAGATATTTTATGTCTCATATTTTTAATAAACAAGGAGTATGAAAATGAGTACCAAAACACATGTTGTCTCATCTCGCGTGACTGAAACAGAATATAACGCACTGAAGGACTACGCTGAGAGCAAATATCTCAGCATCTCCCTTCTTGGAAACCTCATATTAAAGATGTTCTTGAATAAGAAAATATCTATTTAACTAACACTATGATTATGTAGTCGTGATGCATTGGTATAACCATACAATATTATTGTGAAATTTAAGTATACTAATGAGACAAAGTGGTAGATGTAAGTAAAATAATAATATTATTAAAAGAGGTAAATTACATGAAAAAATTAAAAAGTCATAAAACAGTATGTATTAGGATAGACGAATCTGAATATAATTCCTTATCAGAATTCTCCTCGTCGATTAATAGAACACCAACCGTTATATTAAGGAGTACATAAGTATGAAGACTTTGCGTGCAGTCAAAACACGCTTTAAAGCCATCCGGTGGAAAATTATATCCACTTACTTATGTACTTATTAATAAGTAAAATAATGGTCCAGCATGGTATAAGGACGAATTTTTTTAATTTTGATAATATGGACAAAGATTAATAAATGAAGATATTGAAAATGGTAGATGTTATCGGGGGATGCGCATTTGGCAAGGTATTTATGCCACTAAATCAAATAAATCCCCCCGATATCCCCAATAAGACGATGAATAGGACGGATACTATGCGCCAGATAAGGATAAAAGTAAACGCCTTAGATAATAAAAATCCAATCAGATTACGCGGACCTCCCTCACACATGTTTTTATATAATTCTTTTTAACAAACAGTCTATGACTGAATAAAAAATCAAAATAAAGGAGTTAAAAGATGTTTACAGATTTAATGGAATACGGTGATACCGAAGAAAACGCTTATGTTTTAGATAGAATTAAAATTTCTCAAAACGAAATCTTGGTAGTACCCTTTACTATGAAGGGGGTTGCCGTGGATCTACATTATTGCGAGGACGAGGGTGTGAAAGGCTATGTGGTGTGTAATGGATCTCAATGCTTGTTATGCCGTGTAGGCAACAAGAAAGATGGGCGGCTTCTATTACCAGTATTTCTCCCAGTGACTGAATGCATTGGAGTATTACCAATAAGTACCTCAATGCAACCCCATTCATTAATGCCTCAGTTGAAGGCAATGATTAGTAAAACTTCTGATGATAAACCTGCAGTAGTGAGCATTGTGACGGCGACAAAGGGAAAATACATAGTAAATGCCAATGAATACGCAGATGACAGTATCACTGGTGACAGGCAAATAAAAAATTTCATGAAGGAATATGAGGCAGGCAAGGTTGACTTGACTTCAGTCTTTACAAAACTCAGTAATGAAGATATCTCAAGACTAAACGTAGTATCAAAAATAATGAAAATAAAAGGTATCAAACTTGGCGCTTATTAATACAGCGTCAGGACTGTCAGATTTTAGAAACTCGCTGACAGGGGAGAGTGTGTTGGAGATGCTGCGGCGCCATAATAGTCCCCTTCTTGTTACGTTAGAGATAGGAGTGGGCAAAAGTACGAATATCGATGATGTAACCGAATATGTCGCCGCGTCCTCTGAGTTTGACCTTATCGTTATACTCGCCCCGACACGACGGATTATCAATGAGAGGAGGTTCATCAAGCACCCTCCTCTCAATATAAAGGTAGTTAACCTGAAGCCTCGCCCTAAAAATATATGCCCCAGAAGTCTGAACCATAGATGGAGTGTCTTTGAGAGAAATAACCTTGGCGTCTTAGGTAGAACAGAGATATGCGGCAATTGCCCAGATAAAGGGTCCTGCTACTGGATTAATCAATATGGAAAATCTCTTGAAGGGGCCAAGGTTATATTTGCAACGCACTCACATCTTGAGGTATTGTCAATGGCCATCCAAATATGTACCATTTCTGGTCATTGAAAAATGTACCAGTATGGGAGCCTCCAAAGGGGTTAGTAATCCGTTTGGCCGCCATTATGCCGCCCGATGCTTCTCCTGATAGTCCTTCATTCTGTAACTGTTGCCCTTGATGTTGACGACCCTGCAGTGGTGGAGCAGGCGGTCAACAATGGCCGTTGCAATCACTTGATCACCAAACATCTCCTCCCATTCAACAAAACTCTTGTT
>JADFXO010000209.1 GCA_015233485.1 Nitrospirota bacterium | reverse complement strand
GCGAATTTACTACGGGATGTGTTTTAAAATCCAACCCCAACCAAATATAACTCCAAGCACCAAAGAATAATAATGCAAGTATTACCCATGGCGTAACGTAGAGAAAGATTGCTTTCTTGTCGCGCTTTGTGTCTTTGGGGTTGCCCTGTTTATCTCATCGACGAGGACGATATTGCTGAATATTGGCCCCTTGTGAAACTCGAACTCCCCCTTGTTTTTGTTATAAATCGATAGGCCGGTGATGTCCGACGGCAGGAGGTCGCTCGTGCATTGGATTCGTCCGAAGTCCAGGCCAAGCGCCCTTGCAATGCCAATGGCAAGGGTCGTCTTGCCGAGGCCGGGCATGTCTTCTATCAACAGATGGCCGCGGGAAAAAAACGCTATAAGCGATAGTTTAATCGCCGTCTCTTTGCCATGCAGAAACGGCGACAGACAATTCATTATGCTTAGGATTCGTTCATTTTTAACTTCAATCTCCTGCGTTTGCATCTCCTTGTTGTCTTCTCCCTATACCAGAGTATCAACGAGATTACCAAGCTCATCTGTGCCTTGCTGCTGAGTAGGCAGATTTTGAATCAACGCCTCCAGGAATGTCTGAAGTGTCGTCGAACTTGCAGTCTGGCTGCCAGGTGTACTACTTGCGTTGTTACTTTGCAGTGTCTGTATCATGTTCAGAAAATCATTACCCAACAGTGAATCGAGGCCGGTTATCCCCCCTGTATTTAAGGTAATGGCCTGTATAAGATTTTGCAGGTCTGCCGCCATGTTTGCAGGAGAAGGGGCAGTGCCGCCAGCGGGTGGTTGAGTACCTTGCGCGTTTTGATCAAGGGCATGAAACAAGCTGTGGATAAAGGCGCGTAGTGCCTGCTGCTCGCTGCCTGTATCGGCAGCCGATGTCGCGGCGGGTGTGGCGGATGGGGTAGCGCCGGCCTGAGGATTCTGAATAATTCCAAGCTGGCTCAAGGTCTCCACAACGCTGTTCACAAAGGCATGATTTTGTCCGCCGCCTGCTGAACCTCCGACCGTTCCAATACCGCCGCCTGTGCCCATAGCCGTACCGGTATTCTGAATAGGCTGAAGCAATATGGACTGCAGATACTGCATATAACTAGTATGCGCTACACCCCCGACCGCTGCTACCTCGTCAATGCTGTTAATTGCCACGTTAACCTCCTTCTGTTGTCCGCTCGCCCTAAACCGATGTATTGAGGATATTTCCAGAGCCGATGGCATTTACGCCTTGCTGCTGATTAGGCAGATTTTGAATCAACGCCTGCAAGAATGACTGAAGTGAGGTCAGGCTGCCGGACGTAGAATTCGCCCCCCCCGTTGCAGCGCTGTTGGCCTGCAGTGTCTGTACCAGGTTCTGGAAAGCGCTATTCAACTGTGAAGTGCCGCCCCCTACCGTGCCTGAGTTAAGGCTCTGCAGAAGGTTTTGGAGATTTGTTGTCAGATTTGCATAGTTATCCGAGGCCGGTGTGGCACCGCCGGTAGTAGTCTGCGCTTGTGTACCCTGGGTGTTTTGATTAAGTGCCTGAAACAGGCTGTGCATGAAGGCACGGAGCGCCTGCTTATCGCTGTTTGCGCCTGATTGTGTGTTGTCATTGCCGGTGTTGGCTGCCGATGTGGCGGCCGGTGTGGCGCCGGGCTGAATATTTGGAGTAATTCCAAGCTGGCTTAAGGTCTCCATTATGGTGTTTACAAAGGCATTATTATGTCCGCCGCCTTTTGAGCCTCCGGCTTTTCCACTATGATTGTTGCCGTCTGTGTCTTGTGTCGTACCGATATTCTGCGTAACCTGAAGTAATGTGGACTGCAGATAACTCGTGTATGCCGAACCTCCATTAACGCTATCAACTGCCATGTTAACCTCCTTGGTTATAGCAACTATCAACAATATTGCTATTGAATAATTTAACCCACTAGTGTTTTATCGGTTATATTGCAAGAATTCTTTAGTGAAAAATATAATTAAACTTAAACCTTTTTCGGCGCCCCTGTGTCTAATCATCAGGCGTGGGAGTGAATGCGTCGAACCCCCTTGAGGGGTTAAGAAAATGTTGGATGGAGGGAGTTGAATGAAGAAATTAGCCGGAGTTATGGTGGTGTTGTGTTTGATGATGTTTGCTGTTACCTGCAATGCCGAAACTGAGACGCAGGACACAGAGAAGAAGGTTCACAAGAAAGAGATGCATGAGAAATTTAAGGCCGACAGAAGAAGGAAGCTGCTCAAGGCGCTTGCCCTTGACAAAGAAACCTCCGCAAAACTCGTGGCTGTGATGGATAGTTACGATACAAAAAGACACGATGCCATGAAATCCATGAAGGATAATATTAAAGGACTTAGAGAGGCTGTAAATAACAAGAAAGCGGACGCCATAAAGGACTTGCTGGGGAAAATAGAGGAGAGCCATAACGCGGTTAAGGCCACTATGGAATCGGAAAAGACCGAGATAAAGGGCATTCTTTCAGAAGAACAGCAGGCTAAGTTCATACTCTTTATGGCAGATTTTCACAAGCAGTCCAGGAAGTTGATGCCTGAAAAGCACGGGCATGAGAAGGCACAGGATTAAAGACGAAGGGGGATAATCCCAATACTGTTTATTGCAACTTAGTCTGAAATATGTCTTTTTGCAAGTTCAAGCAGCCCACAGAGTTTTAAATCAATATATGTATTCTCGTCTTGCAGCGCGTACAAGTGTTCATAGAAGTTATCAAGGGGCAGTCTGATTACCTGTATGTCCTCGTGCGGGTCGAGTGCCTGTTCCGTTGAGAAGACGACATCGAGGGCAGCGTAGACGGTTAGCACCTCAGTTGATGCCCCGGAAGAGAGCGGCCCTGTGGCAATAGGAAACAGCCGCCCGGCCGAGCAGCCGGTCTCCTCAAGGAGTTCCCTTCGCGCCGCTTCAATAAGGGACTGTCCTTTGTCATTGAGTCCGGCGGGAAATTCAATTACATATTTGCCGACTGGCGGCCTGAATTGACTTACCACTATGACGGTGCCGTCTTTAGTGATGGGGACAATGGCAGCTATCCCGCTGCAGTTGCGCCGTTCAAATGCCTCCCAATCGAATTTAACGCCTTGTGAGTTTTCAACTTCAAACTGTATCGCCCTCAGAAAATTGCCGCTCCAGTTTGTCTTCTTCCTGATGATTTTTATTGGCATAATGATTTAATGAACATTATAACAGCGTCCTGGGCATTTTGTGAAGCCCTGGTGGGCTCCCACTTGTCCTTGTCCCGCTCTGCGGCTATGTTGCTGATACCGCGAATCTCAACGGCCGGTGTGCCAAACATAGTAGTGGCGTGGGCAATCGCCGCCCCTTCCATGTTCTCGCATATACCGTCATAGCGCCTTGTTAACTCATCCGCCCGTTTTCTCGTCCCTGTACATGTGGATACCGTTATAAACGCTCCGGCCTTTGTGTTGTCATACACCTTTGACACGGTATCGTATAACTGCCCCGTTAATTCGGCGTCGAGGGGAAATGTATTAAAATATTTGTCTGCGCCTTTTTTATAAAATGGTATGCCGATTGCCTCAAGTGTCAGGAAATCCTCCTCTGACATAACGCCTTCGTCGCCGTAAATCTCACACTGTGCTACTGCGATATCACCGGCAACGAGGCCGGATTCGGGATAGGCCCCGCCTATGCCCATCGAGATAACCATATCAGGCCGGTATTTCTCCAGTGCCAGCGACGAGGATATTGCCGCGTTTACCTTGCCCATACCTGTTTCAACACAAACGGCCATGACCGTGCCCAACCCCCCGCAGACTGTCGTCCTCCCGGTGCTCTCCTTACAGCGTACGGGGTGGCGCAGGTGTTTTATGACTGTGCCGGCCTCAAACTCTACGGCATGAAACAGCGCTATAACCACAGTGTATATATTAACATCCTTTGCGGCATGGTAGAAATGTTTTTTATCGGCAATTCTCTATTACGTCCATTTGCCCCCTCCTTTTTTCGGGGGAACTCCTGCTGTGTTTGATACCACTTGACACCTGATGATACTGTATGATACCCTATAGAAGTCCGTATTTGTAACATTTGTATATGTGCCGAAGTGGTGGAATTGGCAGACACGCAAGGTTCAGGGTCTTGTGGGGGCAGCTCCGTGGGGGTTCGAGTCCCCCCTTCGGCATCCATAATATCTAACAATATCATCTGTTATAAAATTATTATGTAAAATATACCGGTCAACAACCGGTCAACAGATTCTGTATTTCTACTTAATAAGCCATTTCCATAGTGGCATGTAAATAATGTCTTCTCGTTCAAGGGATTCTTTATTCTCATAATCCCATGTGATGACAAGCAGGTTATCGCATGAGGTTTCACCTGCCGCTTTCGTAAGAACGGATAACTCTCTTCTTTTCGTCGTGAGTTTCTCTATGTCATAGCATACCTGAATTAACTGGATTATACTCAGGCCCTCTTTTACGGCAAAATCAACCTCCTTGCCATCTTTTGTCTTATAAGAATAATACTCCTTTCCCCTTCTTAGCAACTCTATGGCTACTACATTCTCTAAGACCGGCAGAGGCTACCAATCCCTCATCAATGCCGTTTTGCGGTCTTATGTGCAACGGCAAGATCATCAGCATCACCACAAGGGATAACAAGTGGATGAGTTTTTGAGGTGACCGGGCGCAAACACCTAACCGGCCTTGAAGATGACAGTTATTTCTATCCCTGCATGTTAGCATTACCCCTGGCTTACCGCTTATATCCCAACCTGCGGGCGGCTCTGAAGCACATAGTACCGCCCATTGGCGTATGCGCCTTCAATATCTTGCGGACAGCCGAAGGCAGCCTCGGCTATGGTACCTATATCTTTTATCTTTGACAATAGCTCGTTTCTAAACGCCTCGTCTCTAAGCAGTGGACTTGTCGAATAATCAAGCAGCACACTCTGCGGCTCTCTCATCGTAATCGAATCATAAAGCCCCGCCCCGGCAAACCCCGACAGGTCTTCGACGTTGGAGTCTGACCGAAAGATAAGGCCGTCTGCGTAAAGTCCAAAACTCTTTCCCGGATATGAGGCAACGCATGGGGCGCTGCTGTCTTTCTTACACGTAAAACTCAGGGCACGTCCGGGGTGGTTGCCCACGAGGGTCTCCCCAAGGCCCAAAACTACCTCCGCAAATATCTCGTCTCTTGCGCCGGTTACCGGATTTACCGTGTGGATTACAAACGCATAGTCGGCCTTGACTATCTCCTGAATAAGCACGGCCATTGAGATGCCTTCGTGGGGATTGCCGGCGAAGTTTTTTACGCGGCTCAGGTATGCGCGTTCATTCCACAGTGAGGCCCATACCTTCTTTATACACTGCGCAGCCCTTTGGCCCTCTGACGCCGGATATGAGACTCCGGCCTCTGACATAGCCCCTGCTAGTACCGACATAAACTCATCAGGGATTATCATCCCTTCAATAATGGCGCGCAGCCTTGGCAGCGCCTCCGGAGTTACGTCTTTTAGCAGCCTCATGTATTGGGCATCTATTTCGGGGTTAAAGCTGATGACCTGCTCCATTGCCCCGAATGGGATTACGACTGAGGGCGGCAGATTTATCCAGTCCGGCACTTTACCCCTGAGGGCGGCAAGGTTCATTGACTTGCCTCCGGCGGCGGCACTGTTAACATTATTCACGGGCAGTGCGAACGAGGTGAATTCATACGCCGGCGCTTTTAAGACGTATCTTGCGCCCTGCGAATCTTTTATATTTGGCGCTTCCGGTTGTGTCATCTCATTAAAGGCAACGCCGCCTGCGGGGGTTATCGTGAGTGAGACATAACGCCCCGACAAGGCTCTAAGTGACTCTAAGACGGTGGAATCATAACATGTCGCAAACAATACGCGTGCGTTTCTTGCCCTTACCGCTACGTGAGACACTATATCTGTCATATCAGGCGATATTACGGCAGACACGCCAAGGGGGATTTCCTCGTCACCCGTAACCTTGCCCGCTATGACAACGGTTAGGGAGTCAAATGTCTTGTCCTGAATCTGATAAAGCGTATCGACGGCCACGACCTTCCCGCCGGCTTCGAATGGACTTATCACCTGCCAGACGCCGAGGTTATATTTCTTTCTGAGCACCTTATTAAGTCGTCTCAGGAGCATCGAAAGGACAAATGGCGGCTGGCCGCGAAGCAGTTCCTCAGTGAAAAGATTAATCGTCCACGGGGCGGCATTAAATGCCCTTCCGAGGAGTTCGGCCTTTCCCTGAAATTGCTTATAATACCACTCTACGGCGCCGCCCAGGATTCGTTCAAGCCGTTCTACGGCGCTGAGGACATGTAATACCCAATCGTGAGCGCCCTCCGGCGGTAGACTTCTCAGATGCACTATGCAGAGGCGAAGTTCTTCGTCAATGCGGCTGCCGTAGGCCGTGAGGTTTTCAGCCGCCAAAATGACAAACCCGGCGAGCGCCGTCTTGTCAGGATACTGGCAACGATCTGCCAGCAGGCGGATGAACTCGGCAAGGGATAGGTCAAGAAGCAGCATCTCCCTCGCCTTATGCGTATCTCTTTCGCTGCCCAACATCTGCCTTTCCCTGCCCCGCACCCATGTCGCGGCGGCAAAGAGGTCTTTAATCTTGCCCATGTCAGAAGCGTCTTTGTTTTGTCCTATAAAATGAAGTGTGTTTTTAATCTCATTGTCGAACAGGTGGGAAGAGCTGCTTAACGCCCGGTCGAGGTCGGTGCAACTGTGGACAGCCTTTAGGGTCTTCAAATAGGTCTCAAAATCGTGTATGAGGGCGTCCGTTAGATGTGGGACGAAATCCGGGTGTGGCCGAATCGGCCGTTCAA
>JADFXO010000208.1 GCA_015233485.1 Nitrospirota bacterium | reverse complement strand
TACTCTCCACAATCAGATTTGTGAACGAACTCGTTTCCTGATATACCGGCGCCGGGCTGTTCACATGGTAAAAATCTGATTAGGTAAAATACAGGTATTGTCTCCACATGGCTGTACAGTTTACGGCATTGTACGTACCTTATTTAGATTGATGTAACTGCCTGTCGTTTAGTGGCTGGACAGGTCTGGCATTGTTGCCAATAACAGCAATAAACTTATCTATCTGCGCCTTCGACACTTCTATGGGGCTGTTGAAAACATTCCAACTTACGCCTTCGCTGCATGGAGGTGTGGTCAAAGACCCGCTGTAAACGAAAAGACTATCCATTTCAGGCAAAAGGGTGGACGCGTTGATGTTTACCGATGGTACGGACTTTTCCTCATTAACCTTATCGGGCAGATTGTCCCATAGTGTCTTTATAGCGGCGTTTTCCTTTCCCTCGGCCATGAAAATACCCAAAACTGCCAGTTCACCCTTATCGTTTTTATGCACTATATGCAGTTCCATGGGATATGACTTACCTGCAACGGTATGCTCGCCTGGGTGGTGAAAATGAAACTGAATCAACTGGTAAGCCTTTCCGTTTATGGCAATGGTACTGCCGGGAGCATAATTAACCTGTATTGTGTGGCCGTCGTTGATTATCTTTAATGGGACTGTTTTGTAATCAACCTTATAGGCAATCTTCTTGTCAGCGTTTTTAGACTCTTTGATGTCAACAGGGGACTGGTGTTTGCCAGTTTTGCATACCGCGTTCTCAGTTGACAAATCTCCCCATTTAACAGGTCCGCTATCTCCTTCATAGCTCCAGTGTGCCATATGTCCGTCCTCCGCATGTCCAGCTTCTTTATCTCCGGCAAAACCACTCCCCGCAAAAACAAACAACGCTGCAAGTAAAATACACCCATAAACCCCAATACTTCTCATCCTAAATCTGTTGTTCATCATAACCGTCATAAATATTATTCTCCCCATGGTTTTTTATAATTAGTGGGAATCGCACGCGAATCTAAGCTTAACATGTGACCATAGCTACAGTCAATGATTCGCAATTGGCAGATGTTGAACAAGCTATCGAACAGGGCACACGCACTATAAATTAAGCGCAACGCCCCCTTAATCCCTATTGCACTTATAACATAAGATATACTGCTAAGATTTATTCATTTCACTGAAAGCCGTTATAATAAGAGAGGGAAATGGTCGAGCTCATTTTGGTTGGTCAACCCCGATGACAAATTGGATTGACGCAGTAGAACGCTTAAAACAATTGAAGGAGGCTCTACAATGGAAGACGATTTTGAATTGATATACGGTAGCGGTTAGGGGAGGAGACACAATACTTAATCTGGTAACGGAGTCTGAATTCAGCATTCAATCTTAACCTTCAGTAGTGCGTTTGCCCTGTCAACTGATTGTGGCGCCGGGATATTTTGAAAGCAGGGCGTTGACCTTCTCGTCGCTTTTTCTGAGCCTGTCGGACAGGGTAAGGGCAAGATTTTTGTATAGTTTCAGGCAGAGCTTAGGCTCGGAATTCCGAAGCACTACCTCGTTAATGGCCACAAGGGCGCATTCGGTCAGTGCCGTGGCGGTTGCAAAACGCGGCGCTGAGTCCATCAGGGACATTTCGCCGAAGCAGTCCCCCTGTTTCAGCACGTTTAGTAAGGTTTCAGTTGTATTTCCCTGAGACATCTTGGTGATTTTTACCTGCCCGCTCATGATTATGTACATCTTGTTGCCTATGCTGCCCTCTTTAAAAATCTCTTCGTCTTTTTTATACGCGTATTTGCTGCTGATGTTATAAATTTTATTCAGCTCCTCAAGGGAAAAGTCAGCGAAGAACGTGTAGTGTCTCTTCAAACTCTGGAGAAATTCCCTGTCGGCCGTATCCATCAAGGCAGATATTTTTTGAGTGTCCTGAGCCTCCGCGCGGCTGAGGTATATCTCCATTTCGTCGGCAAACTCACCGGCCGATTGCAGTCTCTTTTCCTTGTCCTTCTCCATGGCCTTCATTACACAATTGCTTATGATAAGCGGTATATCCTTTTGTATCGTATGCGGGGGCGGAGGGGTTTCTAATTTAATCTTACTAAATAACGCCGGCAAGTCCGCGGCCGGAAAAGGTTTCCTCCCCGTGAGAAACTCATAAGACATTGCCCCTAAAGAAAACACATCGGTCTGCCTGTCCAGCTCACCACCCGTTACCTGCTCAGGAGACATATAAGACGGCGTTCCAAGGATTCGGTCTGCCCTGTGTATGGCGCTTTTTGACGAAGACAGCATTGCTATTCCAAAGTCCATTATTTTTGCCTGATAGTCCCTGGTTTTGGTGTGTTCACTGATTACAAGCATAATGTTTGCCGGCTTTATGTCCCTGTGAATTACCCCGCGCTGATGGGCGTAGTGAAGGGCCGAGGCCACTTGCACCAGCAGTTTTACTTTGCTGATGAGCGGCAGGGAAATCTTGTCCTGAATTATTGTTTTAAGCGCAATGCCGTCGACAAACTCCATAACAAAATAATGAATGTCGTAGGACTCGCCGGCATCGTATATCATGGCTATGTTGGGATGTGACAAAATGCCCGCAATTCTGACCTCCTGATAAAACAGCTTAAGCATCTCCTTCTCATCCATACCCTGAAACGCCTTGCCAAGCCGTATAGTCTTGATTGCCACAACCCTATCAATTATAGTGTCCTTGGCCTTGTAGACAAGCCCCATAGCGCCTTGGCCAAGCTCGTGAAGTATCTTATATCTTCCGATGCTAATCGTCCCAAGGGTTGTGTCGCGAATCAGATTAAACCTCATCATAACTATTCATTATAACATAAGATTATACAAAACATCGGCAAACTTATCTGAAAACGCGGTGTCAGAGAATCGCTCCAGGACGGTTTTCCTCCCTTGTCTGGCAATCCATAGGCCCAAAGATGGATTTCCGGCAAGTTCGCAAATACGCGCGCATAACTCATCCCTACTGGTTGGATTAAACAGCAGGCCGTTTGCCCCGTGGTTGATTATCTCCGGTATTCCTCCGACATCAGAGGCAATTACGGGCCTTTCCATAGCCATCGCCTCTATTACCACCATGCCAAAAGACTCTAACCCCCTTGTCGGCACCACCACAATGTCGGCTGCCGCGTACATACGCTCTACATCGTCCCTGTATCCGGTGAAATGGACATGATCAGAGATCGCTAACCCTGCGGCCTGCTCTTGCAGCTCAGCCTTTAAAGGCCCGTCACCCGCAAAGAGCAGTCTCATGCGTGGATGGTCCTCACCGGCCTCTTTAAAGGCATACAAGAGGTCAAGGCCGCCCTTGTCCTCGGTTATTCTGCCCACAGTGGCAATGACTATATCGTCCTTGGCAAATCCAAGCTCGGCACGCGTCTCTGCCCGGCTGACCTTAGCCGGGTCGAACCGGTTAATATCAACTGAATTATATATAATCTCTATTTTGTCCTCGGCTATACCGCTGTTAATCAATGTGCGTTTGACGGCGGCACTTACGGCTATTATTTTATCTACATCGCCCTTTATTAGCCAGTTAGTCAGGGTTTTCAGCCTGTTCATCTGATGTCTGACGATTACGGATTTCAGACCCAATCCCCGGCAGATAACCGCCAGCGGCCAGTACTCCTTCCCAAGATTGGCACATATTATGTCAATACCGTCCTGTCTGACCACTCTGAGAATCCTGTACCATGATTTAAAATCCATCAGATTCTTTAGCCCTATATGTCTGACCGTAATCCCCATCGCCTCGGCCTGCCCGTAGAGTTTCCCCCCGCGCGGGCATCCCAGCACCACGTTAATGCCTTTTCTCTTCAGGCCCTCGGCAAGCACCGCCCCGTGGGAGCCTATGCCGCTCCAGCTCTTACCCGTGTAGAGCAGCAGCAGATTTATCGGCTTTATTTTTGGCATTATTTTGGGCGGCGGGCCGAAGTGCCTTTATACAGGTGGAGTTTATAGGCGAAGGCAAGCGGGCCGGTCGTGGATTTAATTGATATGCGGTTTAACTCGTATGGGTTATCGCCCTTGAATACACAGCCCTTCCTGGTTGTAAACGCGGCCTTATACCCGGCGGCCTTTACCATTTCGGCGGACTCTTCGTTATAATCGCCATAGGGATAACAAAAATAATCCACGCCCATGCCTGATTTTTCCTCTAAGGCGGCCTTAGAGCCAAAGATTTCACCTCGCAGCGCCTCGCCCGCCAGTGATGTAAGAGAGGGGTGCGTCATAGTATGAGAGGCAAAGCTGACCCCTTCGTCTTTTAATCTGGAGATGGCGTCCCAGTCGAGGAGTTTCTTTCTGACATTCAGATACTCGCAGTCCCATAGATTCTCCCCCCCAACGCGCCCTGTGACAACAAAAACCGTCACAGGGAAACCCAGAGCCTTGAGCACAGGCCACGCGTTGTCGTTAAAATCCTGAAAACCATCGTCAAACGTAAGCGCCACAGGACGCCTTGGATGATTTACATGGCTCTGGCTATTTACGAAATCTACAATCCCATCCAGAGATACGACGGTAAACCCCGCGGCCTTCAGGTACCGCATCTGCAGGTGAAACGCCCCCGGTGACACATAAAGCCCGGGAAGCCTTGCCCCCTTTGGCGGCCTGCCGATGTTGTGATATGTCAGGACTATTGCCCTGTCCATTTAAAACGTCCTATAATAGACCGTGATGAAAGAGGACATTGCCATTGCGCATTATAACACAACCGCCCAGGGTTTGGGCATTGGGGAGTTTCTTACGCGTGTCTATGAGACCCTTTACGCGTCCTTCGGCCCGCAGCACTGGTGGCCGGCGGAGACCCCCTTTGAGGTGGCAGTAGGGGCAATCCTCACGCAAAACACCAACTGGCTCAACGTGGAAAAGGCCATCTTTAATCTTAAAATCAATAATGCCCTTGATCCCTTAATTATTCACGAGATGCCGTTACAGAAGCTCTCTGAGCTGATAATACCCTCCGGCTACCACAACGTAAAGGCCGCGCGCCTGAAGGCATTCATAGAGTTTCTCGTGCAAAACTACAGGGGAGTTATTGAAAACATGAAAGGACAGGAAACCAAAGCCCTCAGGACTGCCCTGTTAGAGATAAACGGCATCGGCCCTGAGACCGCCGACTCAATACTGCTTTATGCCCTCGAAAAGCCGGTATTCGTCATAGACGCCTACACAAAGCGCGTCATTGACAGGCACGGGCTTATGGACTATAAACGCCCATACGGCGACTTTCAGGCGCTCTTTCAAAATGCTATAGGCCGCGACATATACAACAACTACCACGCCCTCTTCGTCAGGCTTGGCAAGTACTTCTGTAAACCCAAACCCCTCTGTGCCGAATGTCCCCTTAAGGGGATTTCTTACCCATGGATTAAATAACGGGCGCTATGGATTTAATAGTAGAAGGCTTTAGAAAGGCGTTCTTATTGATATTTTCATTCGACGCGGAGCTGATGGGGATAGTTTTTTTATCTCTCAAGGTATCTCTGACTGCCCTGATAATTGGCACCGCCCTTGGGGTGCCCACAGGGGCGCTGATTTGTTTAAAAGAAAAATTTCCACTAAGGCACTTCGCACTAAATATATTGAACACGGCGATGGGACTTCCACCGGTTGTGGTGGGGTTATTTCTATATTTACTGCTGTCAAGGAGGGGGCCGCTTGGGCCACTGGGGCTTCTTTATACGGCGCCGGCTATGATAATCGCTCAAAGCATTTTGGCATTTCCGATAGTGGCGTCCCTTAGTTACGCGGCCATAAGCGGTGTGCCGTCTATAATTCGGCAGGCCGCCATGACGCTTGGGGCAACACCGTTTCAGGCGACGATTGCTATAATAAAGGAGGCTCGCTATGCAATCTTAGCGGGCGTAATGGCGGCCTTTGGGCGGCTGAGCGCCGAGGTAGGGGCGGTGCTGATAGTGGGCGGCAATATCGCCGGGCGGACGAGGGTGATAACGTCGGCCATTGTGCTGGAGACAGACAAGGGGGATTTCTCTACGGCCATCGCACTTGGCGTTGTGCTGCTTAGTATCTCGCTTTGTGTAAATATCGCCTTATATTTTTTTTCCAGACGAGGGCACACCACGGGGTACCTTTGGGTCTGACTTTGAGCGTGTCTGGGTTAAAAAAATCCTACGGCGGCAGAGTTGTACTCGACGGGTGTACTTACAGGTTTGAAAGCGGCCGCGTGTATGCCGTAATGGGGCCAAATGGTTCGGGAAAGTCAACTTTTTTACGGCTCTGTGCGCTCATAGAAAAACCGGACTCAGGCAAAGCAGATTTTCTTGATGAGGGCATAGTGTTAGAACACGACCTTGCCCTTAGGCGGCGGATTACACTGTTGCTGCCGTCTGTCGGCGTATTTAATACGACAGTCTGTGAAAACATCGCTTATGGGCTTAAACTAAGGAAAGTGAACAAGGCGGAGACAGAACAGAGGGTATTAAACGCCCTTGAACTGGTCGGCCTGAAGGACAAGATGAGACGCCGGGCCGTAACGCTCTCAAGCGGTGAAACTCAGCGCATGGGCCTGGCTCGGGCATTGGCCATCTCCCCCTCTGTCCTCTTTCTGGATGAGCCAACCGCGGCAGTAGACTCCAAAAACTCAAAGGCGGTAGAGGAGATAATCCAAAACATAAGACATACCCTGAAGGCAACAATAATCCTCTCCACGCACGACGCAGGGCTGGCCGAAAGAGCCGCCGACACGATATTAACCCTCAGAGACGGCAAGGCAACCGCCCTGTGATACAGACAGCATGTTAACAGTGGAAGCTCAACAAGGTGTTTTGTATCATTTCTAATAGC
>JADFXO010000207.1 GCA_015233485.1 Nitrospirota bacterium | reverse complement strand
AAGTTACAAGGATTTGGGGCTTGTCAACACAAAAGAGGGGTTTCAGAAGGCAGTTAAAGGCGGCTATGCCATACCCGCTTATAATTTTAACAACATGGAGCAGCTACAGGCAATTGTAATCGGTTGTGCTGAGAGCAAATCGCCTGTAATACTCCAGGTATCGAGCGGCGCCAGAAAATACGCAAACCAGACGCTATTGAGATTTATGGCAATGGGTGCAGTTCAAATGATGAAAGACATGGGCGGAGACATCCCCATCACGCTTCATCTTGATCATGGCGACAGCTACGATCTTTGCAAGTCTTGTATCGACACGGGGTTTTCGTCTGTTATGATAGACGGTTCGCATCTGCCGTATGAAGAAAACGCTGCGCTTTCAAAGAAGGTTGTCGAGTATGCACACGCGCACGATGTTACAGTGGAGGGTGAGCTTGGCGTGCTTGCCGGAATCGAAGACGAAGTATCTCATGAGGTAAGCCACTACACGAAACCGGAAGAGGTAGAGGATTTTGTCAAAAAGACCGGAGTGGACAGCCTTGCCATATCAATAGGCACTTCCCATGGCGCGTACAAGTTTAAGGTAAAACCGGGTGAAGAGCCGCCGCCTCTTAGATTCGATATTCTTGAAGAGGTGGAAAGGAGAATCCCGGGGTTTCCGATAGTCCTTCACGGGGCATCCTCGGTCATACCTCAGTATGTAGAGATGATAAACAAATACGGCGGCAAGATGGACAATGCCGTAGGCGTATCCGAAAAACAATTACGAAAGGCAGCCACCTCGGCCGTGTGTAAAATAAACATAGACACAGACGGCAGAATGGCAATGACGGCCGTAATCAGAAAGGTATTCGCCGAAAGCCCTAAGGAATTCGACCCGCGCAAGTACCTCGGACCGGCCCGCGACGAACTCGTAAAAATGATCAAACACAAGAATGAAAACGTCCTGGGAAGCGCCGGGAAGGCAACTTACTAGGATTAAAACATATCATGTTAGAAGGTTGGACGGGCGGGCGTCAGTCGTTGATGGGCGTCAGCCCCCCACCCAAGTATTTTTCCGCATTTCACTCTTCATTGCCGTACACACGTTGTAAATGCCGCGCGGCATATGTTATGATAATTCCTGATGGTTGAATCGAATGTTTGCACGGGTTGTTAAATAATGACAAGGTTGTTTATTTATATATATTAATGGGATATGGGCTGACAAAAAGGATAATCGACATTGTCGGAAGTCTGCTGCTGCTTATAATATTCTCACCGTATATGTTGATTGTCGCGGCGTTGATTGTTATAGATTCGGAAGGTGGGGTGTTTTTTTCGCACCGGCGCTGCGGAAGAGGCGGCGTGGATTTTACCATGTATAAGTTTCGTACAATGGTAAAAGACGCTGATAATATCAAAGATGAGCTTGCCAATGAAGTCGAAGGTCCAGTGTTCAAGGTGAAAAACGACCCCAGAATAACACGCGTAGGCAGTTTTTTACGAAAATGGAGCATAGACGAATTTCCTCAGGTATTCAACGTCCTCAAAGGCGATATGTCGCTCGTTGGCCCGCGTCCGTTAGAGGATAAAGAAATGGTTGGCGACGAAGATTGGAAAACCATCAGGCTCAGCATAAAACCCGGCCTCACCGGCCTCTGGCAGGTAATGGGCAGAGATACCTGCAAATTCACCGACTGGGTAAATTATGACATCGAATATGTCAAAAATCAATCGCTGCTCCTTGATGTTAAGATATTACTGTTAACCATAGGGGCAGTTCTCAGGAGAAAGGGTTCTTGCTGAATATAAACGAATATAAATCCATAGACGAGGCCCTTCAGGATAATTGGATAAAGAATCCTGACAGGACGTTTATCGTTTATAAGGCGGATACACTTACCTACGGCGATGTCTATAAACTTGTCAACGGTTTAGCAGGGTTTCTAAGCGCCTCCGGCGTAAAGAAAGACGACAAGGTCTGCATGGTACTGCCGCGTGTGCCTGAGCTTGTTATCACTTTTTTGGCCGCGGTGCACATTGGGGCGCTTCCCGTGCCGGTTAACTTCACAATTGGGAAAATCGAGACCGCCTCTTTTATCCAGGCAGTAAAACCGGCGGCAACTGTCATCCACGAGAAACTATTAAGCAGTGTTGACTACGAAATCATCGCGGAAGCTTGTAAGACAACAATAATAATCGGCAAAAAAAGACACCATCCAGCAAGTTTAATCCCCTGGGACAGCGCCGGTTACTTATCAAATTACCTATCAAATGGCGTAACACGGGCCGAAGGGCAACCCGTCGCGTATCTAAACTACACGACCGGCTCCACATCCGCGCCTAAAGGCGCCCTGGCCACGCACGAAAATATCTACGCCAATACGGCGTCAGCCGTCACCGCTATGGGGCTTACCCGGGACGATGTACACATGTGCATGTTTTCGTCCTTCGCCCATCCGCATGAGCTGTTTGCCCGCGCCCTCTACACCGGCGCTTCTATCGCCCTTTTGGAGGAAATCAATCCAAAGACTATGGCCGCCGCCATACGCTCGGCAAAAGTTACAGCCATGATGGGGATTGCCCCGCTTTATGATATGCTCTGTTCACACGCGGAAAACATTACATTAGATACACTGCGAATAGCCGAAAGCGGCGGCATGTATACAAGGCCTGATATATCGAAAAAATTTTATAATACCTTCGGCATCCCAATCTTGTCCGTATGGGGAAGCACCGAGACCACAGGCATCGCCATAGCCAACACCCCTTCGTCCTACCGTTTGGATGGCTCGATGGGCCGTCCTTGCCCCTATTACGAGATAAAAGTCGTAAACGAAGACCGCTCAGAGGCGCAAACAGGCCAAACCGGAGAGCTGCTCTTTAAAGGGCCAGGCGTAATCTCAGGGTACATGGAAGACAGCGAGTTTTTAGTCGCCGACGCTTGGTATCACAGCGGGGATCTCGGCTTCAGAGACAAAGACGGCTTTTTCTACTTTACAGACAGAAAAAATGGACTTCTGAAGGTTGCCGGCCTGAAGGTTTACCCAATGCAGGTGGAGCTGGCCTTGCTCATGCACCCGGCAATAAAAGAAGCCGCGGTCATCGGCGTCGAAGACAAACTCAGGGGCGACATACCCGCCGCCTTTGTCATATTGAAAGAAGGCGCGTCGATAACCGAGGGCGAAATCTCACGCTATTGCAATAAAAACATGGCTCATTATATGATACCAAGGAAGATGAAGATAGTAGAAGAGCTGCCCCGGATAGGAAGCGGAAAGGTTGATAAAAAGACATTGAAACAATTAGCGGGGAAAATCCTGTCAAAAGTTGAGATAACATGAGGGCCTTCGTTGCCGATGCACAGTGGGATCCAAAAAACGGCTATAAACCGACTATTGAGGAAATCTCAAGGAAAAGGGCCGTAATCGGAAGCAGCGTATGGCGTCATCCCACATTTGAACTAAAGACAGTCCCCACGCCGGACATTATTGACAGCGACGAGCTGCTGATTGCCGTGAAGAGATGCGGCATCTGCGGCTCAGACACCCACTTATATGAAACCACCCCCGACGGCTATATCCAGTTCTCCGGGCCGGTCAAGCTGCCCCAGACAATAGGCCACGAGTACTCAGGAGTCGTCGTTAAAAAAGGCGGCGGGGTCAGGAACTTCAAAGAAGGCGACATGGTGGCCGTTGAAAGCATCCACTGGTGCGGGGCATGCACTCCATGCCGCAGCGGGGCGTTTAACCAGTGCGAAAATGTTGAGCTTATAGGGATAACCGCACCCGGGGCGCTTGCCGGGTTTATCACTGCAAAGGAACGTCACTGCTGGAACATAAACGGCCTCAGGCGCATTTATTCGGAAGACGACATCTTTGACCTTGGGGCATTGATAGAGCCGGTGGGCTGCGCCTATAACGGGATTTTTATCGGAGGCGGCGGGATTAAACCCGGTGCGGCGGTGGTGGTGTTCGGGGCAGGCCCGATTGGACTTGCCGCGGTGGCACTGTCAAGACTTGCGGGGGCTAATATCGTAATTGCATTTGATATACAAAATAAAAGGCTCAACATTGCCAAAGATTTGGGTGCGGATTACGTGTTTAATGTTAATGATTTGGAAGGAATCGGTATCTTGCCAAGAGAAAAGATAATGGAGCTGACAGACGGCTACGGTGCGGAGCTGCAAATCGAAGCGGCCGGAGCGGCGCGCCGCACAGTGCCGGAGATGGAAAACTCCCTCGCAGTAAACGGTAAGTTAGTCTATCTTGGCCGCTCGGCAACCTCCGCCGAGGTCGAGCTTGATATCCTGGTCTCCGGCGCCAACAGCATAATCGGAGTAAGAGGGCACTCAGGCTATGGCATATACAACAATATCATAAGGCTTCTTTCAACCGGCCGGCTTCAGATAAAAAAAATGATTACCTCATATTATGAATTCGACGAAACGCTCACAGCGCTTGAGAAATCGGTTGAAAGGCAAGACGGAAAGTGCATAATACGATTGGGATGAGCCATGGAACTATTGAGATTTCTTGAGGTCTTAAGACGAAGGAAAAAGGTCATAATACTTTCTGTGGCGTTAACGTTTATCACCGTTGTAGTGATAACGTTGTTGATTACCCCGTGGTATGACGCTACGGCCAAAATACTCCTTAGAAAACCTCCGGCTAACTACTTTTTAAATTCGGCCATAGGCGTGACGGGTGAGCAATTCCAGTCGGCTACGTCAAGTACCGACAGGGCTGACTATCTGGCCATAGCCGCCCTCAGGCCCAACGCCGGGCAGGTTATCGAAAAGCTGAACCTGAAATGGGAACGAGTCCGGTACAGGATTATGAAGGCCATACCACTTTCTAAACCAATCCTAAAAGCCTTTGGCGTGGATGTCAACTTAACGAAGAGGACGATTACGGCTGAGAGGCTCCTTGAGTCCTCCATTATGGCAAAACTGTTCCCACGTCCAAATATAAAGGTAGAGCAGTACGAAGATACGGATGTTTATAACGTCGTTGCATCGTCTTCTGACCCGGATGAGGCCAAAAACATGGCAAACACTATGGCTGCTGCAATAGTAGAAACTGAAATCAAGCGGCTCAGAAGTAACTACGGCGAAGTCCGTGCCTTCATCGATGCCAATATCAACAATATCCGGCAAAACTATGTAAAAAGCCTGCAGGCCGTAAAGGATTTCCAAATCAAAGAAAATGCCCCGTCCCTGGACAACCAGGCCCAGTATCTGATAGAGCAAATGCAGAAGATGAAGAGCAATAAATACAACAACGACCTGGCCATCTCAAAAACCAAATCGGCCATTTTCCTCCTTGAGGCAAAGATTAAAAAAATGTCCGAGCGCGCACATGATATAACCAGTATCGGCCAAAACGATATCCTCACGGCTTATAAAAAGCAGTTTGCCACACTGTACCTTAACCTCTCGGAGGCAAAATCCAAATATACTCCAAATCATCCGGTTATCCAGGATTATGAAAATCAGATCAGCCGGGCAAAGGAGTTGATGCAGAAAGAATACGAAAAAATGATGAGCCCCGACTTGCTCGGCATTGATACCGTATATAATGAAAACAGGAAAAAGCTCCTTGAGTACTACATTGAACTCAGTACGTATGAGGCTCAAAACAGCATATATCCTACCGTAATAAAGAAATATGAGGATGAGTTAAACGCCCTGCCAAATAAATACTTTATGAAGAACTTTCTTGACCAGGACACTACTGCCACCAAGACCGTTTACAGCAACTTTCTGACACATAGTTATCGCGTTGAGCTGGCCGAGAACATCGCCCTGTCCAATATCACGGTAATCGAAGAGGCCATTGTCCATGAAGGAAGCAAGCACAGACATCCAAATCTGCCGCTTAATGCTGTTGTTGCCCTTGTCATGGGACTTCTCATAGGCGTAATCGGCGCCTTTTTCATGGAATATATAGACGGAACCATCAAATGTCCCGATGATATTAAATCCCTTATAAATCTGCCTGTTCTGGGCGTTATTGCAAAATCGGATGCCGCAGCCAATGCCGGTTACTCAGGCCCTGTTCACCCGCATATTTCCGCCTCTTTTCGAACTATCGGCAACAGTCTGAATCTTTTCCTTGGAAAGCATGCCCCTAGGACCTTTGCCATATCAAGCGCGACCACCGGCGAGGGGAAGACCTTCACAATTGCAAACCTTGCCGCAACACTTGCCTTATCAGGGAAAAAGACCCTGGCTATAGACGGCAATTTGGCAAGCCCATCGCTTCATAGCTGGTTTCGGCTTTCGCAAACGCCGGGACTTACAGATATGTCCCCTGACAAGCCGCTCTCCGGCCTCATAAGGGAGACCTCCACACCGGGATTATTGGTAATTGCCGCTGGCAACACGCCGGAGCCGGCCTCAAATATCTTGTCGTCTTCTGAGTTTAAGCAGCAGTTACGAGAGCTATCAACTCAGTTTGATTTTATATTAATCGATACCCCGCCGGTCTTGTCCAGTGACGATGCCATACTTATTGGCAGCGCGGCCGGGGCGATGATTCTCGTTGCAGAGTGCGGCGCGGTAACGCACGAAGCCTTAAAAGACGCTATATCAAATATCACTATGACGGGCACAACGCTCTCAGGTGTGATATTAAACAAGGCGGCCTCAGAAAAATTCAGAGAAGGCTCCTACAGGCACTTCCCTCCTCGTCATAATGGCCTGTAGCCGAAGTACCGCAGCCGCCAACGGGGGGATAATCCCCCGTCTTGTCGGTGGCAGTTGGAATTCAAAAGATAAAGCATGTGCGAGAATACGGGTGAAGGGGGGTAACCCCCCATAAGCGCTCAAATAAGGATATAGCAAAAATAAGCAAACAAGGTTATAATATTTTATGGA
>JADFXO010000206.1 GCA_015233485.1 Nitrospirota bacterium | reverse complement strand
GTTGGCGGCTTCGGTACTCCGGCGCGTACCGTCATACTGCTATCTTATACACCCGCTATTGAGTGTATCCTGTCAAGGATTTTTTTGGCTATCTCGTCGGGCCGGAATTTGGGTAGGAAATCGTTAGAGCCAACCTGCTTGGCCTTGTCAACGTTTGACTTGTTGCTCAGTGAGCTATGCAGTATGACATAAAGCCCCGACAGCTTGGGGTTGCCCTTTATCTTTCTCGTAAAGGTAAAGCCATCCATGCCCGGCATCTCAATATCCGATATTATCATGGCAAACCTGTCGGTAATCGGGACGTCGTCGTTTGAAAATTCCTCCAATAATTGAAGGGCGTTAACAGCGCTATCCATCATGGTATATGTGACGCCCAGTTTTTCAACGACAGTTTTCAACATCATTAACGCCGACTTTGAATCGTCAACTATGAGCAGGTGGTAGTCCTTAAAATTGACGGTCTTTGCCTCTTGTTTGATGTTCTCCTTAAAATCATCGGAGAGCTCTTCCTCGATGCCTATTGTCTCTGAGAGTATTTTTTCTATGTCGAGCAGTTGAATCGTCTTGCCGTCGTCCGTGTACGCAAGAGCGGTCAGGCACGCCGTTTTGCTCATGATAGCCGAAGGGCTTTTCACGTCCTCCCAGCTTCGGTTAATCAACGTATTGGGGGAATTTATTAAAAACCCATGAACCAGATAGTTGTACTCGCACACAATCACGTAACTTATAGTATTTTTGTAGTCGACGGGTTCCATCTCCAGCGCTTCTGACAGATCGATAACGGCAATTGACTTACCTCTAAAGTTGATAGTACCTTTTACCGCGAAGTGGGAATTAGGCATTTTGGTGATTTTGGGTGGACACTCAAGGACTTCAATTATCTTAAAGACGTTTATCCCGTACAGCTGGCCATCGCTGAGGTAAAATGTCAGCATCTCCAACTGGTTTGACATGGCCAAATTAGTCCTCTGTTCGATCTCATCCACTACGTTGCTCATCCCTAACCTCCCTAAAATGAAACTTCATATTCAAATTATACTTGTTCTTATCGGCATTTGTATAGATTAATTTAACCGGACTATGGCCGGACTACAGATTGCAGCCTATTAGTCTAAAGAAAAGCTCCATACAGGCACTCTTTTATGTCAAATTGCAGATTGCAACGGGGGCATTTACAAAACACAACAATATATTTTAAAATGTTACTGATGAGCAGCAAATTTTGGGACGACACAGACAGGTTGGTGTTTCTGCGCGAGAGGGCGAATAACCTCTTCCACCATGATGCACAGGGCGACCTCACCTCACGGCGCGCGTACACATGGGTGCCCTCCTTCGACATCTGCGAGATGGAGGGGGAAATTATCGTAAAAGCCGACATCCCCGGTGTTAAACTAGAGGATATATCAGTTGTTGTCGAAGGAAAAAACGTCATTACAATAAAAGGGGAACGAAAGCCGGGCATACACTCCGACAGGGAGTATTTCCACTGTATGGAGAGGAGTTTTGGGCGTTTTATGAGGTCTTTTAAAATCCCCGACTCGGCAGACATAGACGCCATCAGGGTAGTCCTTACTGATGGCGTCCTCAGCATTTCGATACCGAAAACGGGCATTTAAGAGGATAAACACCCGATGCTCATAGGCGTAATGTCGGACTCTCACGACAGTATGGCAATGCTGGCGAAGGCGGTGAGGGTGTTTAACGAAAACAATCTCCGGTATGTCCTGCACGCGGGTGACTACACCTCCGGTTCTACATTTAGGGCATTAGAGGATTTAAAGGCGGAATTCATCGGGATTTTCGGCAATAACGACGGAGAGATTCTTCCTCCGGTGAACGTCGGTCCCTTATTGTTAAACAACAAACCACATAGCCGGATATACAGGCAGCCTCATGAATTTACTATAGACAACAAAAAATTCGTCATGGTTCACGAGCACTATCTCGTGGACTCCATTGCGAAAAGCGGCCGGTACGACGTCCTCATATACGGGCATACGCACAAGGTGGCGGCCGGGGCCAACGGTTCCACATACGTCTTAAACCCGGGGGAGCTCTGTGGCTTGCTTCACGGCATCGCAACCGTGGCAATTTTAGATACGCTATTGATGGAGGCGCGCATTATAGGGCTGGATTAATTGCCGCCCTATGGGACGCAAGCGAAATATTTTGCAAAAATCGCGAATATTTTGCAAAAATCGCGGCGGAATATTTATAATCACATGGCTTTAATTTTTATACAATTCAGCCGGCGGAGGGCCGACAATCCATACACCGGCAAATAATTTAACACACTAAGGAGGATTTAGAAATGCCGAAAAAAGTAGCTCTATTGACAGCCGGAGGCCTTGCCCCGTGTCTAAGCTCAGCGGTGGGCGGATTCATTCAGCGTTACGCTGAAATATCTCCCGATACCGAAGTCATAGGTTTTACAAACGGCTATGACGGGCTTCTCAGGAAGAACTTTTTAAAAGTCACCGCGAAAGTGAAAGAAACCGCTCATCTATTACAGGATTTTGGCGGCAGCCCGCTTGGCAACAGCAGGGTAAAGCTCTCAAACGTAAAGGACTGCGTAAAGAAAGGCCTCGTCAAAGAAGGGCAGGACCCGCTGCATGTGGCGGCTGAAAACCTTAAGTCTATGGGCATTGAAGTGCTTCACACCATAGGCGGCGACGACACGAGCCTCACGGCGGCCGAACTCGCGAAATACCTCCACACCAACGGTTACGACCTGACGGTTATCGGCCTTCCAAAGACCGTCGATAACGACGTCGTGCCAATTGCGCAGACCCTTGGGGCATTTACAGCCGCCGAACAGGGCGCGCGCTTCTTCTTAAACGTTGTGGCCGAGACATCGGCAAACCCCAACATGCTCATCGTTCACGAAGTCATGGGAAGGAACTGCGGCTACCTGACCGCGAGGACTGCCTACGAGTATAACGAAATGATCAAGAAAACAGAGTTCCCTGACAACTTCGGCATCTCCGGCGATACATACGGAATCGACGCCGTCTTAATCCCTGAGGTTGATTATGACCTGGACAAGCTGTCAGACCACCTCAAAAAAAGGATAGCGAAAAATGACTGCGCTAAGATATTTATATCAGAGGGAGCGGGTGCGTCGGGAATCGTAAAGGAGCTTGAGGCAAAGGGTTTAGAGGTCCCACGCGACGCGTTTGGACACGTCAAGCTTGACAAGGTAAATGTAGGGCAGTGGCACGCCGACGTCCTGTTGGCAAAGACAAAGGCAGAGAAAGTTCTGGTTCAGAAAAGCGGCTATTTTTCAAGGGCGTCAAGGGCCAACAAACAGGATTTAATGCTGATTAAGTCCATGGTTGATCTCGCGGTGGAAATGGCCTTCAAGGGAGTACCCGGCATAGTAGGGCACGATGAGGAGCGGCACGACGTCCTTAGAGCGATAGAATTTGACCGCATCAAAGGCGGCAAACCCTTCAACCCCGAAGTAAGCTGGTATAAAACGCTGCTAAAAGAGATCGGCCAGCCCGATTTTAAATAATCCACATAATAATCCCCCCGCATATGCGCGGGGGGATTGTCTTAGTTCAGCGTGAATTGGACAAATCCGATTCACAACTCATTTTGTTTCGCAACTGCATGGAGAAGCAGAGTGTGGCAGGGAATTGCCTCATGGTGTTTAGTGAGATTGGCAAGACGAACAAAGATAGACCACCAGTCGTATATGAGTGCAACTATACGGCTTATAATCCTGCAGCGTTTAATATCATGCGTTGTGTAGCCTCCCCAGCCCATTGGTTTTTTTACTCGTCAGGGCAATTTTCCATGTCAGCTTCATAATTCAACCTCTTTTTCTATGTTTATCAATCTATCGTAGATACAATCTTAGCATAATATATGGCGCGTAACACATAACGCCAATATGAGCATTAAAGTGGAATTATTCTGCAATAAATATTATATATAGTATTATCGGCAACTTACGGCCTCCCGCGTCCATCTCTGTCTTACAATTTTGTAGCATTCATGCAATATCGTAGTGTTTTTTGCCATAAATCGCGTTTCTGGAAATCCATGCGAATAGGAAAGTGGCGTCAATGCTGGCTTTAGAGGACATTCATGCGAATTTTGGACATATATATAAGGGTATGAGATTATGGACTACTCAAAGGAGGGTTATGGAAAAGGATAGTACAGTGCTTGATGGTGAAAGGGATGTGAACACAGCGGCGACATATTGCCGGACTGTTGACGCGCGGCGCGTCCTTGAGGGGATGGCCGTTGACCCGTTGATTGGAATGGCCGAGCTGGCGCGCGACCCCGATGTAAAACCAGATACCCGTGCGAAGATTTACATGGAGCTGGCCCAGTATCTTTACGAAAAGAAAAAATCGGCCGGCACGGAAGAGACCATTCAGATGGAAACCTACGAGCAACGCCTGCGTCGAATCAGAGGCGTCGACAACTTCGTGGAACACTCAGACACTACGGCGCAAGAAGATGACCCCGATGAATAAGATGAGTAAATCAACACGGGAGGCAATGGCATGTTAATACCGACAGAGGAGTTCTTAATGGCCGTCGTCACACTAAGCCGCCATCCGGAGTGGGACGCCATAAGGCGATGGCTGCAAAGGCAGCACACACTGCAATCATTCAGAAACGACAATCAGCGCCAGGACGCGCTCCTGAGAATGGGGCAGGGCAAGGCCCAGTGCCTCGGGCAACTTTCCAAACTCCTTACGCCGGAGACCGCGGCGAGGGCATTGGAGACCCTGAGGGTGGAAAACCATTCGCAGTGCGCGGATGACGATACATTGAAATGCACAGCATTTTACTAAAAAAAACTATCGCAGAGGAGAAAACTATGAAAGAAAAAACTGCAAGCGCCGCAGGGCAGACAGCCCATGCGTCCCAGGATGTAACCCCAAAATACTTTAAACTGGAGGAGTTCAGCTGCCGATGCGGTTGCGGACGAAACAACATCTCGCCAGAGCTTATCGCAACTCTTGACAAGGTTCGGGAATCAGCGGGTATCGCGCTTAGGATAACCTCCGGCTGCCGCTGCGCCAAACACAACGAGGCGGTAGGAGGCAAGTCAGATTCGGCGCATTTGGAGGGACTTGCCGCAGACATTGCCATAGGCGGCAGCCATGAAAGGTATCTGGTGTCTAAGGCCGCCATGGCCGCCGGAGTCCAAAGGCTGGGGATTGGCGGCAGTTTAGTCCATATGGATATTGATAAAGATAAACCACAAGAGGTGGCTTGGCTTTACGCGTAATGCGCGGCCAAAGGGAGGTTATATGACTGATACGCACGTATCTATGGAGGCATGCAGGGAGTGCCAGAAACGCCAGGACGAAAGACATATGCATTTCGACAACTCCCTCGACGAACTCAACGGCGACCTGAAGGACTTCTGGACGGAACTTAAGGATTTCCAAAGAGAGATAAAGCAATTCAAGGAATCCATAAACGGCATGTTTTCAAAACTCTACATGCTGATTGGGTCGGTGTTGATTACCCTTTTAGCAAATCTGTTTTTAGAATACCTGAAAAAATGGGGACACTAAAACGGGGCTGCCGGCCCCGCGCGTATAACTGATATCCAACAAGGAGGATAGAACTTTGAAAAAGATACTGCTCACAGTTATTACAGCCATTTCGATGATGATATTTGTACCGCTTGCAAACGCGGACATGTTCATCTTATATAATGACAACAAGACAGGCGATGGTGTGCCGGTTGATCTGTCTAAGTTAAGGATGAATGAGTTCAAGACATGGACATGCGATGTAGATGTGTCCGATAACTCAACAACCGCCGTAAGTGTAGCCATCAGTGGAAATCAATGTAATCCACAACAGTGCAGCCCTTCAAGGCTGAATAGGTATAGTCCAATGGCAATTGCATTATACAATCTGAATCCTTCCGAGCTTGCCGCGGGGTTTGCGTCGTTCACAATTGTTGACACACCGGTTCAGAGGATACGTGCCAGTCTGATTACGCTTACAAGCGGGACGAATCCTTATGTGACGGTCAGATGCACGGGGGTGAGATAATGAAAACGATAAAAGGCATAGCGATTTCACTGATTACGGCCTTGCTGTTAATGCAGAGCGTACCGGGTTATACTGACTGGCAGCGGTTCAACGGGAGCGTCAGTGGTGTGAATAATAATCCCTGCGATATTAGCGGTCTCACAACTGACAACGTAACCGAAGGGTTTAATAAGTATTATACGGATAACAGGACAAGGGCGGCGGTCTCGGCGTCTGTACCTCTTTCATATAACTCGTCAACCGGCGTGTTCTCTCTCGGCACAGTACCCGTAACATCCGGCGGCACCGGCTCAGGGACTACCCCGACTAAGGGCCAGATGTTAATCGGCAATGACAACGGGACATTTAAATTAAATACCCTCACCGCCGGCTCTAACGTAACTATTGCGAATGACAATGGCTCTGTAACTATTGCCGCAAGCGCTCCAACATGGGGAAACATATCTGGCACGTTATCATCTCAGACAGATTTGCAAAATGAGTTGAACGCGAAAGAGGCTTCTATTGCCACAGGTACAAGCGGTCAATGGCGCAACGGGACTAAGAACTGGTTCGGGCTTTACACGGATAATGTAACGGAGGGCACGAACCTATACCACACCAACGCACGGGTTATATCTGCGATAGGCACAAGCACGGCGGCTAACTGGTACAACGGGACGAATAATTACTTTACGTTATATGTTGACAATGTAACAGGTGCAGTCAAAAGAACTACCACATCGCTTGGCGATACGATGTATGACAATGGTACAGCCTTAGTAAGTGTAATGCTACCCAAAAGTCAAGACATTTTTTCACCCCAAAAGAGGTAGAGTTCTAAAAAATGAATCTTATTTCATTCAGCCTCCATTTTCCCATACTATTTGATTTCCAATTGTAACGACTGAAG
>JADFXO010000205.1 GCA_015233485.1 Nitrospirota bacterium | reverse complement strand
TATCTGATTGCACGTCCTGGCTACCCCCATTAAACGACACTTCATCGACACATAAGGTGCAGAGTTCTTTTATGCCTTCTTCTACCGTAACATCCAGCATCTGCCATCTTATGGCAAGTTCCGGCTTGTCTGGAATCTTTCTCTACACATCCTCAAGACAAATAAGATTCCGGACAAGCCGGAATGACGGACTATGGGTAAATTCACTATTCCCTGGTGCGAAAGCTCAGTTAGTGCGTTTGCCCTGGCAGTACGGCTATCTGGTATGAAACACCTTAGAGATTTTCTTGATTGACTTGAGCGCCAGAGGCTGATATACCCTGATTGCCTTGTGCGGGCATACCTCTATACAGCAGTAACATCTGATACATTTATCGTAGTCGAAATGCAGCCTCTTCGCGTCGTTTGTTATCGCCTGCGCCGGACATATTTTTACGCATTCGTTACATAGCTTACACGCCCCTTCAATGTTCTTGGGATGGGATGTCAGATTATTCCTTAGTATTTTTCTCGCGAAAGGCGGGCCAAAGACCATACTTGTGAGGGTTGGAATAATAAAATTCTCCACGTATTTCATTTCCCCTGAAATCGTGAACTCATCAGCCAGACCCATGTCGCTTGCCGCCTTATTGGTGGGCAGAGACATCTCCTCAGCGCCAAGCATCCGGCAGACGGCCATATCAAGGGCCACGGCGTTTGAACTGCCCATGATAACCCCCAAATGTCTGGGAATACCGGCTGTGCCGGGACCATCGCCTTCCATGCCGAGTATCCCATCAATAATATTGATTTCAGGCCTCAGCACGCTGTATATCGTCACTAAAAGACCAGCGAATAACTCTTTGTTTTCTCCAAGATTGAAATGCCACTGAGGCTTTCTCCTTCCTACGACGCATCCGAAGAGGTTTTTAACCGCCAGCGTGAGGCCCATCTGAGTATGGGTCTTGAGTTTGGGTAGATTTATTATTATGTCGGCCTCAAGGGCGTCTTCTGCCAGCTCAAGGGTATTATAACGCGAGGCCGGCGTAAACTCCTTTCCGCCGCGCGTTGAGAGTACTTTTTTTGATACTGTGAACTCTTTAATATCCACGGGAAGGCCATTCAGCGCCCCCGCTATGCCACATTCTTCGATTAACCTGGGGAACTTTGTAAATGACGCATGGCTGTCTGAGACCTGAGGCAGCGCGCCTTTTTCCAAAACATACTCCACCGCCGCCTTAATAATCAGGGGATGGGTTGTCAACGCCTTATCAGGACGTGCCGAGGTAAGCAGATTGGGCTTGATGATGACCCGCTGTCCGGCACTTATCCTGACAGATGAGGACTCCCCAATTGCCGCCATCATGTCAAACATATCTTTCCTCAGTACGGCGTAATCATATGCCGACTCTTTGACAAATACCTTAACCATTGTTTATTGTAAACCAAGACACGCAGTTGTGTCTATTGAGAAAATGATAGCCTCTTTATCTAATGAAAAAATAAAAGATGCCGTTGCCATTAAGAACAATCACGGCAGATACAGAAACGATGCCTTTTTTATCGAAGGCACGCGGCTCTTTACCACTGCCCTCGATGCCGGCGTTGCGATTCAAAGGGTCTTTTTCACCTATGAATTCGCCTTGAAAGACGCCAACGCCCCCGTCATAGAAAGATTAAATAAACTTGGCTTAACCCTTGACGAGGTATCCCCAATGGTAATGGAAAAACTCTCTGATACGCAAACCCCGCAGGGTATCGCCGGCATAGGGGCAAGAAAAAATTTCTCCCTCGTGGACATCGACGCGGCAGCCAACCCTCAAATAGTCATATGCGACGGGATGAAAGACCCGGGGAATCTTGGCGCGATTATACGCACGGCAGAGGCGTTTGCCACTGACACAATTGTTATCTTGCCAAACACATCGAATCCCTACGCCCCGAAGGCCATAAGGGCCTCGGCAGGGGGGATTTTCAATCTCGCGGTGGTGTACGCCACAGCAAAGCAGGAGCTGGCGTCGTGGCTGAAGGACAGGGGCATACGACTGATAGTAACCGTGCCGGAGGGCGGCATGGACATCAGAGACATAGACATGGCCTCGCCCTTTGCCGTAGTGCTCGGCTCGGAGGCGGTGGGCGCGTCCCCGGATATTATTAAAATGGCAGACGTAACCGCCTCGATTCCAATGCGCGGCATTACGGGGAGTCTTAACGCGGCAGCAGCGGCGGCGGTGTTTCTCTATGAGTCATTCAGAAAGCGGCACTAGTGGCGATTGCTTGGCTCTTGCGGCGGTGTTGTGCGCAGAGCGTGCCGGCTCTGGCAACCTGTACCGGCTGAGGCAGCTTAATACCAGATTAACCGCCCCGTCGATATCAATAAGATGCCCGGGGGAAATAAACAATGGCTTAACACCCGCGCGGCTTCTTAAAACAACGCCGACACACACATCGGCGTCAAACAAATAACTCCGGCTGCCTTTTTCCATGCCCGGCTCTTCATAAGTCCCGATAAGTCTTGACTTTGCGCAGCCTATGCTGACCGTGTTTAATAATACACCTATGTGAGAGGCTATCCCTATGCGTCTTGGATGGGCTATCCCCTGTCCATCTACGATTATTGCATCTGGGCTATGCCTTAGCCCCATGATTGCCTCAATAAGCACAGGGGCCTCCCTAAAGGATAAAAACCCGGGGATATAGGGGAAGTTAGTCTTTTGCGCTACGACAAACTCATCAATTTTATTGAGAGACGGATATGTGAACAGACACGCGCTGCCAATAACATTGTCGCCGTAGAAGGCGGCATCCACACCTGCCACGAGTTTTATATCTCTCCGGAGGCTTACTATCTCTACCTTTGCCGCCAGTGAATTCTGGATTTCCTTAGCCTTGCTTATGATATCTGCAAAATTGGCTATTCCCCGCATTTTTATATTATAATATATCATTACAGAAAACATGCAAGGAGGATAACTAATATGTTGGACAGAGCTCAAGTGGAGAATTCGTTGAATCAGATAAGGCCGGCCCTGCAAAGAGACGGTGGTAACGTGGAGCTGGTTGACGTGACAAGCGACGGGATAGTTAAGGTCAGGCTAATGGGGGCATGTGGGTCTTGCCCGATGTCGATGATGACGCTAAAAGGCGGTATTGAGGCAAAACTCAGGGCAGACCTGCCCGAGGTGAAGGCCGTAGAGGCTGTTTAGTTTATAACGCCGCTTGCGGCGGCAGTTGTCTGTCAGGGCAAACGCATTAGCAAAACAAAGAAGAGACTGTGCCATATAGCCTTTAGCCGGAGTACCGAAGCCGCCAACGGGCGGCAGCCCAAATTCAGGGGATAATCCCCCGTCTTGGCGACAAATAAAACATGTGCGAGAATACGGGGTGAAGGGGGATTATCCCCCTTCGTCTTTAATCCTTAGGTTAATCTATTACCTCGACTTCTTGCGCCTGAAACATTGGAAATACCCTAATTTTATCGTGCGTGCAAAACCCGAACCGCTCAATGCTCAGCTTGATGCTGCTTTGCACGGACACTATATCTATCGACTCGATAAATGGCGAGCGCAGCGCTGTGGCCATTGTCCCCCAGAACGATGATGGCGCCATAGTTAAGCCGTTAAAATCCACCACCAGGGTTGTCTTACGTTTCTCATCGTAAAGTCCCTGAATCGCTTCCTGGATTTTTATGTTGGCCTCGTAAAACTCTGTCGGAGTTTTTTCTCCTTCGAATACTAAAAACATCTGATTTATTACTCGCATCTGATTTCTCCTCTAAAGTTCGATAAACCTTTAAAATAAAGGGTTAACTGCAGTTTTTAGGATAATCACAGCTCCTTGGAATTGTTATAGTTATCTCATTGCCAATATCGTTAAACACGGGGTTGTAGCCCATATCTTTTAATGTCCAAAGTCCCCGGCCGTGACTGGAAGTTACAGAGGGACATTCATCAGGAATTTTCTTATTAAACCCCGTGCCTTCGTCTCTAACCGATATAACCAGCGCCTCGGGATACAGTTCCCATGAAATGGTTATCTCCCTGGTGATTATTTCGTGGTTGCCGTGTACACTGGCATTTTCAAGCATCTCAATTACCGCAATCTCAGCCTCCGGCTGCTGTTTTTCTGGCAGCTCCGCGCTTTGTGGCAATCTCGGCCTGCCTAATGAGATGGGTATAGAAATCGAGGACTTTGGAAAGGACATGTTTGTCATAAGGGCGCTGCCGGTGGAGCTGTTAAGCGCAGACATGACCGCGATACTGTCGGACATTGCATCAAGCCTCGTTGATGTGATGGTTGAGCAGCCGGTTGACATTATAAAAGACATCATTGCCAAACGCATAGCCTGCCACAGTTCGGTAAGGGGGAAGGCTGTGCTGTCAGACAGGGAACTATCGCAGTTAATCAATGACCTTAATGCCGCTGATGACCCGGAGCACTGCCCGCACGGCAGACCCACAACGATTTATTTTTCTGTCGACAACCTCAGAAAAATGTTCAAGAGAACATAATCCTTGCCGACATAGGCGCTGGAGATGCCCGGGTCAAGCGCTATCGCCGTTCCTGATTTAACCTAACCTATTTTATATCTTTGACATGGGTATTCTTTTATTTTTTTACCTGACGCGCCAATATGTAACTGAGATGTAACACCTGTTCATATATCATAACCCCCAGATTTGTGTTAAGAGAGAATGAGAACATGTAATTATTTGGGAGGAAGCAAAAATATGACAGTTTTTATTGAAGATGCAAGGAGCGGGTATGAATGGTAATCTTTCGGAGAGCGAGGCTTATCCGGTACAAATCTACACACTCGGTAGATTCAGGATAGCAATAGACGGCAATTTTGTAAATATTATCGGTAACTCTCAAGATAAACCTATTGCAATGCTAAAAACAATCATTGCTCTTGGAGTAAAAGAGGTCGCCATTTCGAAGGTGTCAGACGCATTGTGGCCCGACATAGACGGCGATAAGGCGACCTCGGTTTTTCGCGTGACAATCCATCGTCTGCGTAAATTATTTGGCCGCCGTCGGGACGTTATTATTACTCATAGCAGCCATGTGTGTCTTAATTCCAACGACTGCTGGACGGATGTGTTGACCTTACAGGATGTTGCAGATGAGTTCGACCGGACGATAGCGTTACCGGACGTTGAGCAACAAATAGATATTTTATGCAATAAAGCCTTCAGTCTTTACAATGGTGATTTTCTTCAGGGCGATCAAGATCATTATTGGATTGTGTATCAGAGAGAGCGTCTAAAGGATATGTTCGTTGAGCTTTGCGGCAAAGCTGGAACATACTATACGAGGGTTCATAACTGGCACAAAGCCATAGATGTGTATAAAAAAGCCATAGAAACCGACAACCTTCAGGAGACATCTTACCGTGGCATGATAGACTGCTACCTGAAAGCAAATCTGTACGGTGAGGCGCTTTGCGCGTATAACAAATGCAAACATGTATTTAACACGACGTTTGACATTGACCCGTCTGAGGAAACCAGAAGTCTTATCAGGACTATAAAGAAAAATCACAAATCATGAATTTTATCGGAGGAATAAAATATTTCTATATTTTTTCATGTAACGCCCATGTAACGGCTGTGTAATTGTGGTGTAACGCCCACTATGTTACGCTAATGCCCAACACTTGGAGGAAGCATTGTGAAACACAATTATCTTGTAAGCGTTTATAGAAATGATGGGCAGTCTTTGCTGGGCATTATCAAGGAAATATCGACAGGAAAATCATATACATTCAAGACATTAGAGCAGTTAGGTTTGATTTTTAGAGACATAGTGGCCACACATGAAGGATGTGATAAAGGGAAATAAGGACTCTTTATCGACTAAAAGTGTTGGATTGAAAATCGCCCATAGGGCGGTTATTACTTTAGTGGGGGTTATCATGAAAAGGAGATTGTTGTTAATCATGGCGTTGTGGTTTGTAATAAGTATGTGTATGGCAGGAACATCTTTTGCTGATTGGTGGACAACCGAATTTAAAGTTTGGGTAGCAACACAAGATGGTTGTGCCGGGTCAGTCACAAAAAACAATACGGATGGTACTACAAACGCTCTAAATTCTAATATGACGTATTGGTATTGGACGAATTATAGTTATACTGTAAGTCTGACACCAACTGTTGATGCTGGCAACTCCACTACAGTATGTGGATGGTCAGAAAGTTGCCTTAATGATCCTGCAAACTGCTTTGTTGTGAAACCAATACATAACTATACCCCTCTTCACTCTGCAGAGACTAGCTGGCAATATACGATTACTTCAGGAACAACTTCAAACCCAAATAAGTATTATTATGAAATCCTGTTTCAAAAATGCGCATGGCAATTTTTTATCAATAACGATTGGCTGGACAATTACCCAACAAGTACTATCCAAGTTGGGTCAAGTGGCGGACAAAATATGGTCGCCGCTCACGGTAGCCTATATGGTTGTGATGATATTAGTAGCGCTACCGTTTCAAGCGATTCTTCATGGCTGACCATCACAAGTAGTTACAATACTTCGCCAGGAACGCCTATTTACTATACTGTTGGTGCGAATAATACGTCATCAGCAAGAACAGCAACGATTTCTTTTGTTGGATACTCAAATTCGTTTACAAGCGCTACCTCTACCCTGAAAGTAACTCAATCAGCAGGGGCGGCTTGTAATTACACGCTGCCATCGACATCGAATTCAGTTTCCTCAGGCATAGGCTCTTATCAATTTTCAGTAAACGCGTCAGCATCATCATGTACATGGACGGCATCTTCCGATGCCTCGTGGATAACTATTGGATTAGGACAAAGTGGTACAGGGAGTGGTACCGTTGTCAATGGCCATCCAAATATGTACCATTTCTGGTCATTGAAAAATGTACCAGTATGGGAGCCTCCAAAGGGGTTAGTAATCCGTTTGGCCGCCATTATGCCGCCCGATGCTTCTCCTGATAGTCC
>JADFXO010000204.1 GCA_015233485.1 Nitrospirota bacterium | reverse complement strand
ATGTACTCATTAATAAGTGTGTAGACTGAGTTGATACTGACATAAATATACCGTGTGCCTTCGAGAGAACTTTAAACTCGCAATCTCTACAATAGGAGGATCTACAATGATAGCAATTATTTCAGATGTTCATGCTAATCTAAGAGCGCTTTTAACAGTTATGGAGGACATTCTCGGAAAAGGCATCGAAAGAATCATTTTTCTCGGAGATGCTGTCGGATATGGGCAACAACCTAATGAATGTCTCGAAATTTTAAAAATGTGTGAGGAATTTATTGCGGGTAATCATGATTGGGCGGCCATTGGATTAATAAGTACAGAGGGATTTAATGCTGACGCCAGGGAGTCGATTGAAACTACGAAAAAAATATTCAATAGTGCAAACTATCAGTTTTTAAAAACCAGGAAACTTATCAAGTATATGAAAAAGGATAATATTTGTATAGTTCATGCGACGCCACGAGCCCCACAAGCCTGGATGTATTTAACGTCATTAGAAGAAGCTAAATATGAATTTGGTTATTTCGATGAACAGATATGTTTCATAGGCCATAGCCATGTGCCATTTATCATAGAACAGTCTACGCGTTCGGGTAAAACTAAATATTGTTCCGAGTTTGTTAAGTTAGCAAAAGGAAAACGATACATTGTAAATGTAGGAAGCGTAGGACAACCGCGAGACAAGGACGGGAAAGCAACGTATGCTATAGCAACAAATAAAAGTGTGGAAATAGTTAGAGTTGCGTTTTCTTCAGGCAGACATGTGTAAATGTAGATAATAGTTCTATAGATTAAGAATTATTTTTACATATAGAGTATTTATTGATGAAAGTTTAGACAAAGTGGTACTATACATTCTACTGTCAGCATATTAAGGAGGAATAAATGGCAACAGTCGAAGAAAGAAATATTTTGGCAACAAAAATCTTGCAAGCCGTAGGAGCGAGCCATGCAAGTCTACCACCCGAACCAGTGACTGGGTTTCTGTCAATAGCCGGGCACCTCTATCAAGGCAGCCTGATGGTTGTGGGGCGTGCTGTAAATGGTTTTTATGAAGGGATTTTGCCTGCGAGTCTCATGGTGCCGGAAGAGGTTTGCAAATACACCGATATGATTTTTAATGATGTAAAAAGTGAAAATGAAGAGTGTCCAATGAGCTGGGTTACGAAACTTTGGGGCGGCGACGACGCGTATAACACTATAAAGTCGGCGTTTTGGAGGGTTATCAGAGCAGTCGTTTGTAGTCTGGGCATTGCGAACGTAGACTTACCCCAGTGGCCTTCACATTTGGTATGGTCGAACTTATACAAAGTGTCACCTGCGGACGGTGGTAATCCAGGAGGAACGCTTTGCAACATCCAATTGCCTGGTTGTATCGATTTGCTACGTTTGGAACTGGATACCTACAAACCTAAACGTTTGCTTTTCCTTACCGGAATGAATTGGGCTAAACCGTTTCTCGATGTGTTGGGGATACCTGTTAATGAAAACCATGATTTGAAATACGTAGAAGGGTTTGGGCAAGCTAATCTTACAGGCGGACATCAACTAAACTTTGTTATTGCGTGTCACCCCGCAAGGAAACAGGAAACACATTGGGTCAATGAAGTGCATCAGGTTTTTAATCAGTTAACGGGTGAATAAATAAATGAGATTACAATTAAATTGCGGGCTGTGTGTATTCAATTGTACGTCAGCCCATATTTCATTCAGTTACACACTACTACACACAAACTCACTATAGGTACGTTCTATTAAACCATTGATACCTCCTTTTGTCAAATAAGCAATTTAATAAGTTAGGCTACCTACGCCGCAATTGACACTACATTGAAATTCCGATATCTTAATTTTACCCATTTTTACTTATTCGGGTTGGCACCGTAACCCCAATTTTGTAAATATTGTGAAACAAACGCGCAGGTTCCCTAAAATCACTATCTATGTTAATAGAATTCATTTTGTTTCCAATTACTGGATATAGGATAATTAGTTCAGGCTCACAATTATTTAATCTTCTTTTTACCTCATCAAGTCGACCATATAGACTTAATTGTTGAAGATTGTCTTTCCCCTTTTTTCTATCAATGTCATCCCATTCCCCCCATTTCTTTTGGTAAAATCGACGGTATTTAGCGTCTAACACAGCATTTTTTTCAGGCAAAAGAAAATCCGGTCTGAGCATTCCAATATCACTATTCATGTTGTTTCTCTGATAACCAACCCATAGTTCACTATTTATATTCTTCCTCAGCAATACTTCGCAGTATCGTTCAAATAATTCATTTGCGTTGATCCAATAGGGGGGACACTTCGACATTATTTTGTCTACATCCGCTGAGGGATCAAAGCTCAAACGCCTGAAAATCATTTCAGCCAATCTAAGAGACTCTTGGTAAGTGCAAAAAAAGCCTTTGCTTTTTGCTATCGCCTGGCGCATGTCATGCGGAAACACCCTACGGACAGTTACGCCTTCAAGTGCCATTTTCCCATTATTTGCCCACTGATGTAATACACCATCAACAGTAAGTCCGGAGGATGCGTGAAGAGTGAGGTATTTGCAGCACAAGACAAGCGCCGCTTTAAGAACTTGGTTCTCAATACAGTCCTTCGTAATGACTTGGTATGAGCAAGTGGCATAATGGGCACGCGCACAGAATATATTTTCACTCACCTGACGGTGCATAAGAATTTTCCCCTTGATTTTCCCTGTCAGATTTTCCTCAATTCTGTGAAAGTTCTGCTTCATAAGCCGACGAGACAGATCATTCAGTTCCTTCAGATACCGGGCAATGATGAAAAGGGTTATGTTATCGCTGTTTTCCGCATCAATCGGTGGGTCATCAAACAAGATGCCATAGCAATTTTCGAGGTGTTTAGATACAACAGCATCAGAGAGAGAGTCAAGAAACATCCGGAAAAAGTCTGTATCTTGACCATATATAATCGGTTTCGGGTAGACTCTAAGCGAAACTTCCCTCTTCTTGAGCCAAACATGACCGATATAACAAGAAGCTTTCCAAATACCGTTTTCTGTAACAATGCCGAGATACTCGCATCCCTCCGTGTTGCCTTCAGAAAGGTTTAGGCTACTGCATATTTCAGGGACACTACTCCCCTTGATTTCCGCATACTCAGAAGCCTCAAACATTTCAAGTTGCATACCGTTCGTTCACTCAGTTTCTTTAGTGGAGTCTTCTCCGGCAGACGCTATAGGCTTTGCTATAGCAGAGCGAATGCGACTCCGATCACAAATCTCACGTATTTTAATGAATAGTCTTTTGGCATCTTCCGGTTGATCAATCCGGATTTCCAAATTTTCTACATTTATAGTAACCTTATCCCCCTGACTGACCAAAATGCCATCTTTATAATACTCTCGTAGAAGCGGATAAAGCTGATATGTAATTTTTGCGATTAGTGTCTCGCAGTCCCTCGCCATAAAATATGTATGCCCTGGCTGGACATCGTCAGCGTGAAAATCAGGCGAAAGTGTATCTGCCCTAGTACCATCTTCTTTCTTGAACAAACCTTCAACTCCTTTGAAAGCCTTTTTTGCCAAATGCTTACACTCTTCGCTAGGGTATGCGTATAAATCAATATATCTATCGTCAGTCAATAACGGAATGAAAGTGAAGCGTCGTCTTACAGCATAGTCTATGTATCCAATTGAACGGTCGGCTGTGTTCATTGTCCCTATGATATATAAATTTGGCGGAATAACTATCTTGCGAGTTAACCGGCCGTTTTCTTCTATCTGATATGGTGTGTCAACTTCACATTTTCGGTACTCTAAGGCGTAGATAAGTTCACCCAAAACCGATGCAACATTAGCACGATTGATTTCATCAACTATAAGGATATATTTTTCGCATTTATCATAACATCTTGTAGGATCGGCTATTTCTGTATGAGCGATTTTCCATTTTTCTAAGGCCTTTCTAGCCATCAAGCCGAGGATCTTATTCACAGTTTTATAAATAGGACTGCCACCAGCCATTGGTGTAGATACTTCAATTCCACGAACAAAATCCTCATAGTTGTATGATGGATGGAACTGAACGATCGACCAGAAGCCTTCTTCAGTACTTTCATTGAACCGCTTTTTGTGAAAATCTCCACCCTCATCATTTTCTTCCATGTCAACTGTAGTCGGTAGCAAACCTAGTATGCAAGCTGCAATACGCTTTGCATAATACGTCTTTCCTGTCCCAGGTGGGCCTTGCAGGATCATATTAGGCATTTTCATTAATAAATCTACATACGTATGATATTCCCGAAACATAACAGTCTCCTTAGACTTTTTTTCTAAATCAGAGTAAACTAGTTTGGCTTGATCCAAAATATAATTAAATCGTTCTCTAGTTTTTATATCATCCAAATTAAAACGGGTAACAGTTTTTATATCAAAGGCCTTTATTCCATTTGATAATTCGATCTGACTTGAGCCATTACATGGCCATATCCAATCGACATATCTGACATGACAGTAACCGACTGTAGTATTCCGTGGGTTTGAAGTAGAATATGGTGATATATAGTTTCCAGAAATAATTCCTATACCGAACACCTTTGTAGTACCATTGTTTGCTATCACAATATCGCCTATTTGGATGTCTCTAACAAAACTCCATGTGGAAGAGATGTCGTTGCCAGGCCACGACACCGGCGCCCCGAAACATCTAGTCAGAACATACCGGTTAATAAACTCATTGTGCATTTTTTCAGTTAAACAATATTCATATTCTTCTACTGGAGCTTTAATTACCAATTTTAGCTCTGAGTGAAAATTGGTCTTTATTAATTTATTCAGCCAATCGATTTCTTCGCCATACACCGGTAGTGGATACTGACAGGTCTGACAAATCTTTGTACAAACATTTATCATTTTTTTGGGGTCATTTTCAAATTGTGCTGCAGAAAACTCATAATTGTTATCATACTTGCTATCATAGTGCTTAATGCCCATCGATGCCAATGTCATGGTATTCAAGTCGAATTCCTCCAACCATCCTATACAAATGTAGGAGCCTCCATAGCAGTCTGGCCACAATGGATTTTGGCCACCAGGATTAATTTTCCAAATGTTCATTCACTAAATCCCCCTTCACTAAGGTAAAAGTGCCGTGGTAGGCGGCTTTCGACCGATAATTTCAATACAAATGCTAACATTATTTTACGACTTTTCGCAAATAGAACGTGCATTTTCATCATTAAATGGATTTAAAATAAAAAATACTAATTCAGGCAGCCAATAGGCTGAGACCTTTCTTTAATAAAGGTCGTCTGATGTCCTATAGTCGGAAAAAGCTGAGCGATATCTTCTTAGAGAATGGTAACTGTGGAAAGTGTTTCTCACATATGAAATACTTATACGGCTACCCATAATTGTCAATTTATACACTTGCGCAACTTTCGCACATGAAAATCATGTATGAACCCGCATAGAATAAGGCTCTATGGTAAAATACATTGGTATCAAACGAAAAAATACCAAGTTTATGAAGTGGCTCTCTGCCTTGAGCGCCTTATACGAAGCACCGTACCTAAAAAGGTATTTTTCTTTCATAAACCCTCGTATTTGCTTGCTCTATACGCGATTTCTACTGCGAAAGTTGAGTACACTTGGTAATCTTCCATCACAACTGTATAGAGAATATTCTGCCGTTGTATATGACATAACCCTTTGAGCCCCGCCAACATTGAAATTCCTACACATAAACCTATGTTGCCTCATCAATATTCCGCAGCCCCTTATACTAAACTTTGAAGTTTATCCACTATCCTCACCATAGCAAGAGTATCCAGGTAACAATACTCAAGCAATGCCTTTCTTATACGCTCAGCCTCATCATTGTCCTTGGCAGCACACATTTGCCAGTATGCGTCCATCGCCATGCCACCATCATGGATTTCCAACGAATCATATGTTAGTTCAGGCACCAGCACGGGCAGAACCGCCCTGATAGAATAGGATCCCATCATTTCCCATGAGTAATATGCCCGATTCATAAATGGTTTCATCAAATCCCTTATGTTGTCGGTTAAGTTGGCTATAGATTGGGCGTATGTTCTTTGCTCATTAATTCCCTCCACTCGTCATCACAATTAACAGATTTGTATATTTTCGTTAATTCATTTAGGTATTCGATTATCTCACCCGCCATAGTATTATAATCCTCATCAGACAGATTCTCTTTCCATTCAACAAGTCTTCCCCAAAACTGAAACCCTCCGTTCTCTGGTTCTAACTCATGAAACCCGTCCCATATTTGTGGTTCCACGACTCCTTCCAAATGCAAAATTGTTTTAAGGTTCTCCTTGGGAAATATGTTTTTTACTTGATTGAGACGATCCCACACACCTACACCACTTCTGATATTACTTTTGTTCGTACGTGCATTAGGAAAGCCCATATAGCTAAGTGCGAGGCCTATTCTAAACTTGTTGTCAGCATATACTTCAGGCTGCGAAATATTGATTTGTAACTCATCAGTGTTGCCAGATCTGTAGTGATCCCCATTCTCAGGCTTTTTAAGTAACCCCCCCTTTGATCCTTGCCTAAACATCTCTTTCTTATTACTGAGAAAGCTCCAAAACAATCATTGTTAGCACCATTGTGAGCCTCATCTTCGGCTCTTTTCCGTAGCAGCTTTATGAATTCGTCAAACGTCATTTATCCTCCTATGGTTTATCCCCATTCCCGTTAAGGATGACAGCTCTCATACGAGCTGTAACACAAAGATCTATTTCTGTCAACAGAAATATTGTCAAAAAAAACTTCACTTATCATTATCATCAATAGCACATCAAACTATACTTTCAAGTTTATCCACTATCCTCACCATAGCCAGAGTATCCAGGTAACAATACTCAAGCAATGCCTTTCTTATCCGCTCAGCCTCATCATTGTCCTTGGCACCACACATTTCCCAATATGCATCCATCGCCATGCCGCCATCATGGATTTCC
>JADFXO010000203.1 GCA_015233485.1 Nitrospirota bacterium | reverse complement strand
AGTATTACGAACCCTGACCTGCCTGACCAATCGGCCTCTATCGGCACAGACTTAAAGATTCGTTTATCGTTTGAGCGGCGAGTTTGTGTCCAAGCTCATTAATATGTACCATGTCATAGTAAAGAGTGTTTTTATTATCGGTAAACACGGGATTGGAGTTTAAATTAATGCAGTGGATATTGTGTTTTTCGCAGTATTGTCCTGCATCATTCAAAAATGAGGTGTAATTTTGAGAATCCGAAACATCCCACATTTCGGCCCAGTTTTTTACTATAGTTTGCTCTTCTTTCGTTTTATATTGTTTCGAGCCAAGCTCAGGCTGGAAAAACACTAGTACACACGAATCTGTCGCTTTGGCAAAACTGTGCATTTTATTAAGATTGCCGGCATAATGGCTGAGAAGTCTGCCAAGATATAACCGGTCATTATTGGTGTAGTCATTGTATCTTACCGGCATATCTTTAATTATACCGATGTTCTCCTTCTGCTTCTCTAATGAAGACATGGCCTCAAGCCTTTGTTGTATATCGACGAAAACCGGACCGTTAGCACCGCCCAATAACGTGTCCAGTTTTCTTTTCATTGAACGGTATTGGTCAAAATAATCGTTCCACCCATCGAATATAATATAAACTTTGGGTTGTAAATCGCTCAACCGATGTACGATTAACGAGAGTTCCTGCCCGGATAAATAGCCGACAACGCCAGCATTTATAAATTCATAAGTATCGTTCATTTCACTTAATTGCGCCGATAAGGTTTTATTATCGCCGGTTAGGCTCATACCAAAGGCGGTAGAGCCGCCAACTATTACCGCTTTTGGTTTATTGTTTCTTAATTCCTCTCCTCTAAATCCATTTGAGTTTATCGTTAAGTTAGATGCCCTCTGATTTGGAAAATTGACGTACAACATCAGAGGATCCAGCATCAGTTTCAAATTGCCAGGTTCTCTTGAAATAGATTTCCCATTCTGAGTATAATAGCCTAACGAATATGCCGCCGGTTCGTGTACCTGCCCGTGCGCCTTCCTGTTTGCCGAATATATCTTGTAAAAAACAGAGAATATTACTAAACTAATTATTATCGACGATAACAAAAGCGCCAATTTTATTTTCATATCTCCTGATATTTTTATTTTATTAAATAATACCATTAGTATGCCTATAGTTATGAATATAAGTGGCACCGCTATATAAATGAGATATTTGATTATTCTTTTTCTTAGTTCAATTACATTTACGAGCTGCGCGTCTCCTCCCGTAGATATTATACTTAACCCGTGGTCGTCAACTTCCCTGATAACAATATCCTTTGCCGCACTCCACCCTGTAAATCTGTTTGTTCCATTCCATTTTTTATGTACGAATATTAAATTAATATTAATCGAGAGCTCCTCTATTAAAATATTCGCCGGCCTCGTGCATGGGTCAAATCTCAGGCTATCTATAAGGAGCGGAATTTGGACTTCATAGCGATGTATACCCTTTTTAACTTCAAAATTCTTACTATTTTTTTCAGTAAACCCGGGACCCACATCCCAAAACACTTGTCCGATATCGGGCTGTGGTGAATCCATTATAACCTCAAATCTTAGACATTCATGGCCGCTGTATGTGTAAACCGCAAAAAAAAACGCCGCGGTTATCACAACAGACGCACAAAGGAACAGCATTTTACGACGCACAAACCCGATTGAAATCATCTCACATCCTCAAATCTACCCCTCAAAAGAGCCTGTCCCCCTCGAAAAAACCGGTCTGCGTATCGTCTGACAGCACCAGCGTACCACATGAGGATTGTCAATGTCAACGCCCGAAATCCTATATCCTACTCTGTAAAAGACAATAGGATGAACCCGGTGAAAAAACAATACGCCCATAACTCATTATGTGGACAGCCCCGTCCTGCCGGTATGGAGCACATTACATATGTGTGGAGCGCCATACCATTTATTAGCAGCTCTCTAAACTATCAACTCCTTGTAATATCAGGATAATAGTTGTGGCACGAGATTTGCTGAATTATAGATACTATGTGTCGTCTGCCATATCAGTTTATTCTATCCTCCGGCGCATCAAAGGGAGGTGCGCCATGTACCTGAAGGTTGTGCGCGTCGGGCGGCCTGCGCCAGGGGGTAAGATTATCTCATCTGCCGCGGATGTCTATAATCTTTTAAATTTTATAGCCAGAGAGGACAGGGAAAACCTCTTCGCCATCCATCTCGACAGTCAGTGCAGGTTTCTCGGTACGGAAGTCCTCGCCAAAGGCTCTCTGAACATCTGCAGCGTTACGCTTCGCGAAGTCTTTAAAGCCGCCTGTCTGAACAATACCGCGGCGATTATCCTCGTCCATAACCACACGGGCGGCAAGGCAAGGCCGAGCGAGGATGATATCCTGCTCACCGACAGGGTAAAGGCATTCGCAAAACAGATAAATATTGACATCCACGACCATCTTATCATAGGCGACGGCGAAATATACAGCATCGAAAGCAGGGTGCGCTATGTAATCCCCCCAAAACACCTCTCGATTGAAAAACTCTTCGATAAGTGTTTGAAAGACAATAGGTGTGTTAATGCCCTAAGGAAATTGAATAAAGATATTTATGAGTGCAGCCTCTGCATTTATGACAAAATTGATGGCTACGGTTATCTGTACATGAGTGCGTATGACGACGTCAGGATTATTTTTGATACTAAATACAAAATACAAGGCGTTGAAGAAGATTACGGATAGATCTCAATCCGCGACAAAAAATTGTCTCCACCCGGCTTGTCCGGAATGACAGACTAAGGGTAAAATTCACTATTCCCCTGTGCAAAAGTTCAGTTAGAAATGTTGTGGAGTGAGATGTATATATTTAATAGTACCTCTTTATAGTTTCATTATCCATATCTTTATCTTTCCTTACAGTTTTCCAATAATATCCCTTTTTTGATTTATCGTCGATAGCAAAATATTCAAAAAACGAATCGCGGTAAGCGGCGTTAAGAGCACGGCAGCGATAAAACTTATAGTTTGAGCGATTTGGCTGACGAAATGGTTCAAAAAATGGCTTTTCCAACTCATCAGGCCACCATAACGGCGACATTAATGAGTATGGAAAGGCCGTCTTGCCCTCATCAACTTCCGTACAGTAGGTAGAAAATGTTTCATATCGAAAACTTAACCAGTAATATGCATATAGCCAATAATCTCTATGGGCTTCGGTAAATACCATGATATCATAGGCGTCTTTCGTAAAATTATCAAGTTTTATCATATTACTGCCATCGTAATCAGCATCTAGTCGTACCTCATTGCTGTGGCCGGTTTCTTTATAGTATATAGTCTGCCAATCACCAAGAAAATAATCCGATATTATATCATCCTCGCAAGCCTTTAATAGAACTAAATAAATTATTACGACGTATATAAGCTTCCTGACTATTTTTTTTAATAGCATTATTATCTTTATTCTCATAGCCATATTGTAGACAATTAACAGGAAGATTGTCAATTCAAGAGAAAACAAATTTATTGTTTGTTTGACATTGCCCACAATGACATCATACGTAAAGCCATTGTGGGCAATGGTAGTGGCCGTATCAGGAAGTTGAGTTAAACCGTCCCCTATTGTCCGAATGCCTGATCTGCCTCATCTATAATTTCTCGTGGAACGCCTTGAGGCCAAAGGTGATCACATACATTGTTACAGGATATACGAGGATCACCCAATCTTCCCGTACTATTGGCAGCCAAATCTCCAATACTGTCTATTATACTGGCCACAATTCTCTCACTAAAGCTCCCTTTAATGGTGCAGCGTTTTTAAATAAATCCCAAACCTCCTTTGCATAGCCCGCAGGATATGAGGCAGCAATTCCACCCAGACCGGCCCTTGTGGCTATGCAATGCGCCCGGCAGTGATAGAACTTATCCAGCCCACTTGAATCTTTGCCTTTCCTCTTCGCCAATTCCATCGCTATTTTCATCTTTTTTAATTGCACATACATCTCGAACATGGCGGTTATTTCCTCCAAGGTGAATACAGAAGGATCAATCCCAAGTCTGCGAAGCAGATCAGCTTTCCTACTCATGCTCAACCCCTTTCTTAACATTTCAAGAAGCTCCCTGAGTTGTTTGTCAGTTATGATTTGTTTATTGCCTGCTTTATCAGCAACGACAATGTTTTTTTCTTTGGATACATCCGATATATTCTCTTTTTCAGAGCCATCGCCTGTGTATCCTTTTTTTGGGATTTCGGGCAAGCTGCCTTCAAGTTTTCCATCTTCGCCTTGAATCCAAAACTGTTCTGACATATTACGCCCTCCTGTGGTCTGGCTTTATTGCCGCTAATGCGGCTGTTGGGACCGGCTTCCTCTGTGTTTAAATGGAAATAACCACATGTGCAGACTATATAGTTAATATAATAACACATATAGTTTTATTTGTCAAGCTGCAATAAAAATTTTTGTAAGAGCCGTAATCTTATTTTCTCGCAGGACTTCCACAAATTGAGAGGATTGAATCTATGACAGAATTGCGTGAAAATGGTACAATTACACATACGCTGCAAAATCGGCAACAGGAGGTAATAGATATATGAGCGGCAAGACATACGAAATAGGCGTTATCGGCGGCGACGGCACAGGCCCTGAGGTCATAAGGGAGAGCGTTAAGGTATTAAAGGCCGCCGCTGCCAGATTCGGATTCAAACTGAACTTTACGGACTATGACTTAAACGGTACAAGGTATTTAAGGACTGGCGAGACGCTGCCTGAAAGCGCATTACAGGAACTGAAAGGGCACAAGGCGCTGCTCCTGGGGGCAATCGGACACCCCGGCGTAAAGCCCGGCATTCTCGAAAAGGGAATCCTCCTCAGGCTTCGCTTTGAACTGGACATGTACATAAACCTGAGGCCGGTTAAACTTTACCCTGGTGTACAATGCCCGCTGAAAGACAAAGGGCCGGAGGATATAGACTTTGTCGTGGTAAGAGAAAACACCGAGGGGTTATATGCCGGTGCCGGTGGATTTCTCAAAAAAGGGACAAAGGATGAGGTTGCCATACAGGAATCCATAAACACGAGAAAAGGGGTAGAGCGATGCGTCAGGTACGCCTTCGACTATACGGCAAGGCGCAACAAGGCAAATAAACTCACACTCTCTGGCAAGACCAACGTCCTGACCTATGCCTTTGATTTATGGGAGCGTGTCTTTTATGAGGTCGCAAAGGACTATCCCGGCATAAAGCCGGACTACGCGCATGTCGACGCCACAACGATGTGGTTTGTCAAGAATCCAGAATGGTTCGACGTCATAGTCACCGACAATATGTTTGGGGATATAATAACCGACCTGGGCGCTATGATACAAGGCGGGATGGGGATAGCCGCCGGTGGCAATATCAACCCTGAGGGTACATCCATGTTTGAACCGATAGGGGGTTCAGCCCCAAAATATACGGGTCAAAACGTCATTAATCCACTGGCGGCCATATGTGCCGGGGCAATGATGCTTGAGTATCTTGGTGAGACAGAGGCGGGTCAGACAATAGAGAAATCCGTTATGGAGGTTACCGCAAAACACATAAAAAACCTCGCGGCAGGACACATGGGGATGGGTACGGTTGAAGCTGGGGACCTTGTTGCCAGGCTCACGGCCACAATCTGAGCCACGCGTGACATCTAAGGGACAGATAAATTTATAGAGAGAATAAATTAATCTGTCCCAATAATATTCAGTTTAGTCAATAGTCCCCCTTGTCGTTCTCCAGTAATACCCCCTTTTTGTTTTATTGTCTATTGCAAAATATTCAAAATATGAATAGCCTTTTCTATAGCGGGATATACTGCAGCGATAAAACTTAAAGTTTGAGCGGTTTATTGAACGCATTGTTGGAATAAAATGCTTTCCCAATTCATTGAGAATTGCTGATAAATCGTCCCATCATTGTAACCCAATAAAAACCCGATGTAAGATTCGGCCATTTCTTACATCGGGCATTCGGTTCTAAATATGCCGGTGCCAGGCTTACACGGTTAGGCAGCCGATTTTTTAATAAAGACATCCGGCTTCCATCTGCCGAAGGAATGGAGCTGCTTTCCCCAGTAATGCCGCCATGTCTCAGAACCGGAGACGGTTTCCACCACACCGTAGTTGCTTGATGCGTGAACGAAATGCACCGTGCCGAACAGGACTTTCGTTATGACGCCGACATGGTATATGATGTTGTGCTTTCTGCCCTTGGAGAAAAATATAAGGTCGCCGGGTTTTAAGTCCCATAATGAAACATACTGGCAATTCTCGCGTAAATCCTGTGAGGAAATGCCATTTGGCGCAAAATCATAATCAGTTCCGATTAAACTGTTCCTCGTTATGGCGTTGACCAGGTTAGAGCAATCAGATTCGCCGGTAGTGTCGGGATTTGAGGCGCTTCGATAGGCCATACCGAGGTACACCCTTGATATAAATGGGACATTCTGTTGTAAATACGAAAAGACGTTATTTCGCATCTTCTTGAAGAAACCGGTTGATTGCCGTTCGCCCGGACTATTGTCCTCTGTTAACTGGTCTGTCTGGCCATCCTGCTGACATGTCCGGCATGTTTGGCCAACGGCAGCCGTTGAAGAATTCCTTGATGCAAAAGCCTGCCCTGAGACTACACTGCAACACACTAATACAAGCGCAATCAGAACAAATAATTTCTCTCTCATACTTATGATACCTCCTTAGTTGAATGATGGTAATGAGCCAAACTCATCTTTTTTGCTACAACCATTTGATATTTATGATTAATCGGTTCAACACTACTACGTAAAACCCTATCATTATGCGATTAGAACATAATGCCTGTCTGTATGTCAAGAGCTTTTTATAAAATAAATATTTTTTTATGTCCTGAGGGAGAGTCTGGCTCTATCTTTCGACGTAATTGAGGTCTTTACCGAAAGTCTCCTCAATATAATAGTACGCGTAAAAGGCAATGGCCATGCACAATATACCGACAACCGCTCCGGCCTTTAGTATGCCTATATATCCCCTCGC